>NZ_BAAACY010000082.1:0-3516 GCF_039521925.1 Virgibacillus salarius
AGGGCTTTTTTTATGCATCCGGACTCTGCTTCGATATCCCCTCAAATTTCTCCCTTACAGGAATGCTCCTTATTCTAAAAAGAGATAATGTTTAATTGACATGTACTTCTTTTGTAAAACGTTCTATCGTAGTAATTACTTGTTTCTTCGTAGAACAATTCATTAACATTTCTGAAAAACTATTATGTTGAATAAGACCTGTTATTTTCTGTAATACTTCTAGTTGATTCTCAGGTTTTTGTAGTGCAAGCATAAATACTACGTTGACTTGTACATTTGCATCAGCCATTCCCATCTGTCGAAAAGTGATTGGATTTTTCAGTATACCAATACCAATTGCTTCCTTTTTGACATGTTCAGCATCAGTATGTGGTAATGCTACACCTATGGTTTCCGTAGCTAGACCTGTCGGGTATTCAACCTCTCTTTGTTTTATTGCAGTTAAGAAGCTGCTTTTGACAAAATCTTTCTGATGCAACACCGTAAACATCCCTTCAAATAACTCATCGGTATGATTCACGTCTAGAAAGAAAACCAGGTCTTCACTAATTACGTTATTCATTTCCAATTTACTGCCTCCTTTTCCTAATTAATTGTAAACCCTTTCATAATAGAGGTAACGAAAATTACATTTGTTACAAATAGTTACATTTGTAACAAATGATACCCCTTCCTCTTTCAATTGTCAATACAATTTTCATTAGGTTTGCTAGACGATTTACAAACAAATAAACTCTTTAAAAATTAAAGAAACTTATGGTTTCGGTCTAGTTTTACCTGAGGAATTGGTTGATAACCAAGGTTTTCGGCTGTTGTGCTTAAAAGGGAATCAATAATAGCTTAAGCTTTTCAAGGGATCACTAAGGGAGATGCGACACCGGTACAAGGGTCACGTCATTTTTGATTACGTCTATTAATATGTTTTGGAGAGTGTCTACACTTTAGAAATATTCATTGGAAATGGCTAGGTGAGGCACACCTCATAATGAAAAACGTGTTTTTTGTTATTCTAAAATCAACAAAAAATAACATAGGAACTTTACTGTTTGAGTTATCTCATTCACATAATGCGTTCATTTGCCAGCGTCGCCAAGTTTCCTTCATGTAGGGATAGCGTCAGGAAGATGCGGATTTACAACGTTAAGCAATAGGTACTACCAGCTTTTTGACATAAAACTAACGTTAAGACACTTTTTGGAAAATAAAACCCTGATTTATCTACGCCAAGTAGAAGAATCAGGGTTTTATTTTAATTTTTTATTTTCAAACTTTAGTTCCATACATTTTTCAACTTTAGATAAAAGATATAATGATCATTTAAAATTATCAAAAGTACAAAACAGATCACTTATTGGCAACGGAGACCATTAGTAATCTGTTTTATGATGTCTATTTTAAATCATCCTTTTAGTAAGTAGAGAGATTTCCATCCCGCCTTTTATCTCTTTATTTTCTAACAACAGGGATCCACATTTCACCATATACTAAGCCGTCTTGCTGTCCCATCACAACTGCTGCATTTGGACCACCAACATAGGATACATCCGTTACTTCCATCAGGACTTCACCAAAGGCAATACCAGTAAGCTTGTTACTCAACTCTTCATCTGTATTCGCTTCCCCTTTAACAACGATATATTCCCCTTTAGGAAATTGAATAAGTCTAGTTGCTTCTGGTAAGGATTCCTCCGTCATGACACCAGCATAATGCATCATCTTATTATTCACTGCTTCGTTTACAACAAAAATGTAGTCATTTGTTGCAACAGTTTTTAGTTTATCAAGCCTTCCATCTTGATTGACAGCTTGCCAAAAATCTGCCTTTTCCTTAGTAATACCAGCATAGTCTGTGTAATCACTCTTAAGCTCTGTTCCAATACCTAAAACAGTAAAACTGTCCTTTTCTTCTAAAGTATAATTTGCCATTTCAAAATTCCTCCTTTTTAATTAAACAAAAGATTTGTTTTTTTACTTGCTGAGTTTATAATAACATTGAATCATGTCAAAAAATGATACTGTTTAGGAGGTCACAATGAAAAAAGTTGAACGGATTAATACCATCATGCGGTATATTAACAACCGCTCCTACTTTACAATTTCTGAAATTATGCGGGAATTTAACATCTCTCGTTCAACTGCTATTAGGGATATCAGAGAAATTGAAGCTATGGGGATGCCACTTGAAGCAGAGGTTGGAAGAGCTGGAGGTTATTCTATCATTAACAACTCTGTTCTACCTTCTATTCACTTTACCGATAATGAAGTAAAAGCACTTTTTATTGCCTTTATGGCCTCAAGAAATCAACAACTTCCCTATTTAAAAAGTCGACAGTCTTTAGCTGAAAAATTGCTAGGCCTCATCCCAGAAAACCAACAAGAAACCCTAGTTTTATTAAATCAAATCTTGCTTTTCGAAGGTACCAATCCCAATAATCCTGATTTACTTGATCTGTCAGACCTCCCTCATCCTATGTTAGAAAAACTCATACAACTCCTTCTTTTGGATAGCCATTTATTGATTACCATCAAAGATGGGAGGGTAATAAAGTCATATCCAATTTATCTCTTGCATCTTTATCGTGAAAAAAGCTTATGGCAAATTGAGGGATTTGACTTAAAAGAAGAAAGGAGGAGGGTTTTTCCTGTCGATCACCTCACCAATGTAAAACCATACCCCACAAAAAAAAGAGTAAATAAGAAAAAGGTTTTAGAAATACTAAGTAAGCAGGAAGAAGCAATCAACCTTGTCATCGAATTTGGTCCAAAGGCAATTGCCCAGTTCAAAAAATACCATCCTTTAAAGTTTTCAATTTCCTATACGAATCCCTACCAAGCCACAGCCGTTCTGAAGACTTTTATCGATATTAATATGCCCGAAGAATTGAACGATATAACAAATTGGCTTCTTTTCCTAGGTGAGGATATTAAATTCAAGGAAGTTCCAGAAGAAGTCTTAGAAAGTTTACAAGAGAGATTATGCTTATACTGCCAATAAGCGTGGCCAGTTAAAAGCTCAGTAATTTTGAGTTTATCTAGTTCCACGTTATCTTCTATTTCAGAGCCCCTAAAGATAAGGGAGTGTAATATTAACTGTGTAAGTAAGAAATGCATACGTTTTCTTACTTACACAGCTTTTTATTTGGTAGAATACTAACTATAAAGCTAAAAGAGCGTTTTAAATGGGGAAATCTAAAAGTGATCCTAACTCCGTAGAATTAGCTAATAAGATTATTGAACAGTATCAACCTGAAACGATAAAAGATTTGCAAATGCATTCAAAGACATATTTGGTCTATGTTTGAGACGATATTAAAAGGCAAAATGGACCTCACTAAAAGCTCCTCTTATGAGGGGCTTTTTTAAAAGTTAAGAAAGTATAAAATCAGTGCAATGACTGCGTTAAGCCGAGTAGTTATTTTGAAATGTTTGATGTATATTGGCAATGTTCCGACTAATTACTTCGCTTTCCGCGGGCACGGCCTCAACTAACTTTGCAAAGAAGAACACGTTGCAAAG
>NZ_BAAACY010000083.1:0-14797 GCF_039521925.1 Virgibacillus salarius
TGAAATGGTGCTTGATTAATTCTAAGAAAACAAGAGTATTTTGAAGATAATTAAAGTATATAGAGGGAGGTGACTTCCGGTGAGAATCACAAAAATATTGAATAACAATGCAGTAATTGTGACCGATGGGAAGCAAGAGAAAATCGCCATCGGTGCAGGAGTTGCCTTCAATAAGAAGAGAAAGGATATTATCAGCCAAGAAAAGGTTGAAAAACTCTTTGTCTTAAAGGAAAACGAAAAGCTACAAGAATTGATTCTGCGCATCCCGGAAGAACACCTTATGCTTTCAGAAGAGATTATTGATTATGCAGAAGAGCAGCTGGGCACTAAATTAAACGAGCATATACTTTTAGCACTTACGGATCACCTATCGTTTGCAATTGAAAGAGAGCAGCAAGGGATACACCTAAAGAACAAGCTGTTACAAGAAATTAAAATTATGTACAAGCAAGAATTCGAAATTGGGGTTTGGGCGATTCAACATATAAAGGATAAGTTAGAGGTTGAAATGCCCTTAGATGAAGCAGCTTTTATCGCGCTTCACATACATACAATGAAAATTCAGGGAGGTGATTTACACGAAACTGTAAGACAAACAGCAATTGTTAAAGATATGGTGGAAACCATCAAACAGGATTTGAACATCACATTTAATGAAGATGACTTGGCCTATGAGCGGTTGATGACACACCTTCGCTTTGCGCTAAATCGTGTATACCAATACGAGGTACATTCAATGGATGAAGAAATGCTAGAGATGATTAAAAGAAAGTTTAAACGCTCGTATCAATGTTCCGTACATGTTGCCAAGAAGTTGTCTTCCGCTCATGGAATAGATTTACCACCAGAGGAATTGGGGTACATTACACTGCATATTGAACGCTTAAAAAAATATCAATACTGACTCCGTCTTTATATAATACTAATTTTGATAGCGTATTCAACTGCAATGCTTCAATAAAACGTATAGGAGGAATTCTTATGATGAAATATTTACAACGACTCGGTCGTTCATTAATGCTGCCAGTAGCAGTGCTACCAGCTGCAGCCATCTTGATGGGGATCGGATATTGGATTGACCCATCTGGCTGGGGGGAAGGAAATGCAATTGCAGCCTTCTTGATTAAAGCTGGTTCTGCCATTATTGATAATATTCCGATTCTCTTTGCTATTGGTGTAGCGTTAGGAATGTCGAAGGATAAGGACGGTTCTGCTGCATTAAGTGGACTTGTGGGTTATCTAGTTGTCACTACATTACTTTCAACAGATACCGTCGCTTTATTACAGGGCATCGAAGCAGAAAATGTTAATGCTGCGTTTGGAAGTATCGCAAATGCCTTTATCGGTATGCTTTCAGGTGTCATCGCCGCTAGTATGTACAACCGGTTTAGTCATGTACAGCTACCGGATGCATTGGCATTCTTCAGTGGCAAACGGCTTGCGCCAATTATGACATCCTTTGCGATGATTATCGTAGCAGGTGTGTTATTCTTTGTTTGGCCAGTCATCTATTCTGGATTAGTATCCTTTGCCGAGTCCATTAGTCAATTAGGAGCTGCAGGTGCTGGCTTGTATGGATTTTTCAACCGACTATTAATTCCAACTGGATTACATCATGCGCTGAACTCCGTATTCTGGTTTGATGTTGCTGGAATTAACGATATCGGAAACTTCTGGTCTGGTGAAGGTGAAAAAGGGGTAACTGGTATGTATCAAGCTGGTTTCTTCCCTATCATGATGTTTGGTTTACCAGCAGCAGCACTTGCTATGTACCATACGGCTAAAACTAAACGTAAAAAACAAGCTGCATCACTACTACTGGCAGCTGGATTCGCAGCTTTCTTTACAGGTGTAACAGAGCCACTCGAATTCTCATTCATGTTTTTGGCTCCAGCATTGTATTTTGTTCACGCAATACTAACAGGACTTTCCTTAGCTATCGCAGCATTTTTCAATTGGACTGCAGGATTCGGTTTTAGCGCAGGTTTTGTTGATTTATTCCTAAGCTCTCGCCTACCTTTAGCCAATCAGCCGTATATGCTAATCGTCCAAGGGTTAGTATTCGCCTTGATCTATTATGTTCTCTTCCGTTTCTTAATCAAGAAGTTTGATATGAAAACACCTGGACGTGAAGATGATCAGGATCTGGAAGACGAACAAGCTACAGAAGAAGTTCCAGCAGATCAAAAATTCACTGCAATGGCCGCTCAAATATATGAAGGACTTGGTGGAGATGCCAATGTTACATCGGTAGATAATTGTGTAACTCGCTTACGAGTAGAGGTTAATGATATGAATAAAGTGAATCAAGATAAAATTAAAGCTACTGGTGTTCCTGGAATTAATGTTGTAGGTACGCATAGCATTCAAGTAATTGTTGGTACGAATGTCCAATTTGTCGCTGATGAGGTAGCAAAAATCCGCGGAAAATAAGCAGGAATAAGAAAAAAGCGCAAGCGTCCGATTAGAAAAATGTATCGACGGTACGAGTCAAAGGGGATAAAGGAATCACGATGTGTTAGTGAGCCAATGATGACTTATCTTCGTACGATTCTGAAGACGCCTAGTTTCTGGGCGTTGGAGCTGGACGCGGCTCAACACGCCATATTTATCCATATGGCTAACTGTAAAAAGAGGCTGAGACAAAAGAATAAAGAAACAATAAAAACGAAAAGATAATTAATTTGAATTAATTATCTTTTCGTTTTTTGATCAGAATCATTCATTTAGCACCTGAAATAAGCGAGACTCCGGTGGGAACAGCACGAGTCCGAAGATTCACTTGGTAACGTGTTTTTCTTTACCAAGTTAGCTGAGGCCGTGCCCACGGAAAGAGCATATATTTTCACGGTGCGGCGATGATGCTCCTATTGATAACGTAATTATTCGTATTTTGAGTACAGAAGTTGTGTTTTGTCCTACCCTCTTTTCATTACAAGAATATTTCCCTATACGCGTAACTTTGATAAGATAAATTTAAAGAAAGTGTATAAAGGTATCTAAAGGGGAACTGATATGAATGGCTCCATTAAATGAGGATCAATTATCACAGATTCGAAATGAACGAAAAGACCAAATTATGCGAGCAGCTTTAACGGTATTTGCTGAAAATGGAGTAAAGCTGACAAAGGTTGGAATGATTGCAAAAGAAGCAGGAATTAGCCATGGCTTACTTTATCATTATTTCCACTCCAAAGATGAAGTTCTTTATCAAAGTCTTAAATGGGCAATGCAAGGAACTGACGAACTGTTTAAAGAAATTCAAACCCTTCAACTATCTCCATTGGGAAAAATAAAACATTTTACAAGGATTGCTATTGAAGAGGGGAATAGTGATATCTTCCGAGTCATTCAACATATTACAAAGAGCAGCTATCCTATACCAGCACAAATCCACGAATTAATCGAATCATCTGGAAATAGCTATTTTAAAGAGCTACTTCCTTTATTTATAGAAGCACAGAAGCAGGGAGAGATGATTGCAAATGATCCTCAAGAACTTCTTGATCTGTACTTAACGGTTATATCTGGAATAATTGTCGAGGATCTTCCTTGGATACAGAAAGATACAGAGAAAAAGGTTGATCTCATCTTACGAATGTTAACCGTACGATAGATTCTCCTTTAATTAATAGTGATCTTTCCTTAGGCTCCATTTAATAAAAACGCTTACAATCCAGGGGATTTTGACGTATAATTTTTACTAATGACATATGGAGGGAATGAAGATAAATGTTTAAAAAGCTGTTGAATTCTGTTGGTATCGGTAGTGCAAAAATTGATACGAAATTATCAAAAACAGAATTTGTTCCCGGCGAGGCTTTAGAAGGTGTTTTAGAGATTGAAGGGGGCAATAATGAACAAGAAATTGACGCAATCTACTTAAAGCTAATGGGTTCTTATACATACGAATATGGCGAAGAAGATAAAGAGGCTGAGAGCTCTGTACTATTACAAAAGTATGAATTAGGTAATCATTTTACTATTGAGCCTAATGAATCTAAAACGATTCCTTTTCATTTTGAGTTGCCTGCCGATATTCCAGCAACATTAGGGAAAACAAAGGTATGGATCGAAACAGGTCTGGATATTAAAAAGGCAATCGATCCAAGCGATCGTGACTATATCAAGGTATACCCCCATCCGCTTGTCGACGCATTTTTACGAGCTGCAAACAGCCTTGGATTCAAATTGAAAGAAGTAACTTGTGAAAATGCACCACGTCAGCTACGGAAACGATTACCTATCATGCAAGAATATGAATTTAAAGCATATCAGGGTAAGTTCAGAGGAAAATTAGACGAGATAGAAGCCATATTCTTCGTATCTGAATCTGATGTTGAGGTTATTTTAGAGATTGATAGAAAAGCAAGAGGGGTTGGCGGCTTTCTTTCAGAAGTTCTAGAAATGGATGAAAGTAGAGTTGGCCTACGCTATGGGCCAGACGATATAGATAATCTTTCTGGCGATCTAGAAGAGATTATTAACCAACACAGCTAGCTCCATTGTTAATGTTAGGATAAAGAATAAAGTGAAGCTTCCATCCTTTGGGGGTTTTATTTATCTCCACAGATGATTAGTACCACAAGGATATGACCTAAAGGCCCGTGAACCAATCGGACATTTACTGGCAGTTGATTTCCTTCTTACCAATTTTGATTTTACTTTATTGCTTTGAATCGGGAACTTACTGCCAGTTATATGCGGGATAAAGTGAAACTTCCTTCCGTGGGGAGTTTGTTTATCCCACGGATGGTTAGATGAACCAATCGGGCATTTACTGGCAGTTTATACCCATTTACCCATACCTTGATGTGAAGTCTTACTGCCAGTTATATGCGGGATAAACTAGCCTACTTGATTTCAAAAACACATTGACATTGAGTAGGCTTCCCTTTAAGCTTATATTGACTGATTAGATCAATCAAAAAAGTGAGGGAAATTAATGATGGAAGTTAAGCAAGCATGTAAGTTAGAGAAATCTGTTAAAAGAGCAATTAGTTCTATATTTGTTGATGGATTTGGCGAGCATCTCACCTTCTTCTCTAAGGATAGAGAAACATTAATTACTGCCCTTGAGCACATGTTTGTAACAGAGGTTTTTTATGTAGCTATTATCGATGGAGAAATTGCTGGAATAACCGCATGTACAGACGGTCATGCTCTATCTGTTCACCCCATTAAGCAAAAGCTAAGAAAGCATTTAGGTTTCTATAAGGGCACCTTTGCCTACTATGTATTTAAACGGGAATTTAAAAAGCCTCCAATTGAAACTGGCCCGGGTAAGGCATCTATAGAATTCGTAGCTACCGCTCCTCAGTATCGGGGAAAGGGCGTTGCTAGAGATATGATAGAGCAATTGCTTGCTCTTCCTACTTTTACAGAATATATATTAGAAGTAGCCGACACCAATACGAAAGCGATGAACCTCTACACGAAGTTAGGTTTCAAGGAATTTACCAGGAAGAAGCAATCATTTAGCAAAATAAGCGGGATAAATTATCGTGTTTATATGAAATATACGACAAAAAATTAGCATCTCCATTTAAATCGTAAGTCCCCCCTTTCTTCCTTTCCTAACTAAAGAGAGAATCTTTTCATATATCCCATTTGTAGTAAAATTAAGTATTTAATAGAAATCCTGTACGAAAAGATTCCTTGTGGTATAATAAACTGTCTGTCAACAAACTTCCTCACTCTTAAACACATTCGCTTTCAGTGACGAGCCACATTTATCAAGTACCAAACTTCATCTAACAATTTCATAATGGGGGGTAATATATAGAAATGACTAATTTTACAATTTGGGCATTAATGATTGATATTAGTATTATTTCAGGATTGTTATTAATTGGAACCATTCTACGCGCAAAAGTGAAATGGATACAAGCTTTATTTCTACCTGCTAGTATGATTGCTGGCTTTATTGGACTTGCCTTCGGACCAAGTGGAGTGAATGTATTACCTTTTTCTGATCAATTCAGCACATATCCTGGGCTGTTAATTGCGGTTATCTTTGCTGCTATTCCTATTGGTGCAGCCAAAGTTAACATAGGAGACGTATTTCATCGCGTTCGTAACATGTTCTCTTATTCCATGATACTCACGCTTTCCATGTGGGGAGCAGGAGCGTTATTCGGCTTGCTTATCCTCGTGCCTCTTTTCTCAAATTTACCTAGTGGATTTGGTCTTATCTTAGGCGCTGGCTTTCTAGGGGGACACGGAACAGCCGCGGCCATAGGCGAAGGGTTTGCACATTACGGGTGGGAAGAAGCAATGGACCTAGGAATGACTTCAGCAACCATTGGAATATTAGTCGCTGTATTAGGTGGATTGTTTTTAATTAAACGCAGTACGGAAAAAGGACAAACACAATTTATTACAAGCTTCAAAGACTTACCGGACGAGCTTAGGTCAGGACTAATGCCTAAAAACAAACGGTATCATATGGGACAAGAAACCGTATCTTCTAGTTCTATCGATCCGTTTGTTCTACACTTGGCAATTATAGCTTTTGTCATTGGTGTTGCTTATTGGCTTACGAATATGCTAACTGCTTTCATTCCTTCTGTATCTATTCCATTATTCAGTGTTGCTTTTGTGTTAGGACTTATTTTCCAATCCATTAGCAGAAGGATACATGCAGATGATTATATAGATCAACGTGTCATGGAACGTATTGGTGGAACTGCTACTGATTTCCTTGTCGCAATTGGTATTGCTTCCATAAATATTACAGTAGTGATCGACTATGCTGTACCGCTTATTCTTTTGTTTGTGTTTGGGATCCTTTGGGCATACTTTTTATTCCGCTTTATTGGTCCAAACATATTTCAAGAATACTGGTTGGAAAAGTCATTATTTGGCTGGGGATGGAGCACGGGGACAGTAGCTATGGGACTAGCGCTTTTGCGAATTGTTGACCCAGAGCTGAAGAGTAAAACGCCAGAAGATTATGCATTAGCTTATATTGGTGTTGCTCCTGTAGATATTATTATTGTTACGTTTACACCAATTCTATTCTCTCTTGGATTTACTTGGATTATTCCAGTTGTACTCTTACTCATTTCTGCACTTATAGTCGCTATATATAAATATACAGGTCTATGGGGCAAAAACCATAAACAACAGATGTAAAAGAACAGAAGCTGGGACAAAACACAACTTTTTTACTCAAAATACGAATAATCAGGTTATCAATAGGAGTATCATCGCTCACCGTGAAACTATGCTCGCTTTCCGCGGTCACGGCCTCAGCTAACTTGGTAAAGAAAAACACGTTACCACGTGGATTTTCGGACTCGTGCAGTTCCCGCCGGAGTCTCGCTTATTTCAGGTACTAAATGAATAATTCTGATCAAAAAACGAACGATAATTAATTTCAACTAATCATCGTTCGTTGTTTTTTAATTCTTTTGTCTCAGCTCATGTCTTGTTTATACAGCGATTATACAAAACTTTGTAGAAAAGAACCGTGCGCAGCCCCTAGAATGAGTGGGGTTGATCACACAATCCTTGCCCGCAGAAGAGGAGTATACTCTCATTATACAGGAATAGCGTTCCCTTTTAGGACAGCCCCTTGCTTACCCTTATACTACTTTTGGGCCAACTAATGATATTGGTTTTTTTCCAAGTACCAAACCACTTAAATTGCTATAGCCAATTTGCTTGTAAGCATGTAATAGCTGTTTAAGATCATTTACCCGTTGATCTTCTTTTAATTTTTCAATTTCCGTATTATATACATTTAGTATATATTCATCCTGAACAGCCGGCCTGAATTTCTTTGCATCTTCATCCATAATAAGGCAGCCCATGTATTGAAAGTTAAATTGCAACTGTCTTGTTAATTGAATGACATGCACGAAACGCTGATATACAGCTGGTTTATCTTCTTTGAATTTAGCAATGGCCTGCTTTGCATGTAATAAATCTTGATAGCTAGATGTGATAATCATGAAGTCTTCTCCCCTTTCGCTTACTCATCCCAAGGCTTTTTAACCGAAAGCTTGGCCACAAGGTCTTTGTTTTGTTGCCTTTTCAACTTACGTATCTTAGCTCGTTCTTCACCAGTTGAATAGAGAAATTGCTCCTCTTCAGATTCGGGAATAATGGCTGGAACGTCAATTGGCTTTTTATTTTCATCTAAGGCAACGAACGTTAAAAATGCTGTAGCTGCAATTCTTCGCTCTGCTGTAATCATGTCTTCTGCAATTACCTTACAGAAAATTTCCATAGAGCTTTTACCCGTATAAGAAACAAAAGATTCGATACATACCGAATCACTTTGACGTATTGGTGAAATAAAATTAACGGAGTCCGTCGAAGCTGTCACACACTCCTTCACACGAGAGTGTCTTCGTGCAGATAGCGTAGCACATGCATCCAGCTTCTTCATAAGCACTCCGCCAAACAATGTATGATAGTTGTTTAAATCATTTATCAAAACTTGATCATTTTGAATGATACGTGTTTCTTTACTCTTCTTAGCTTGCATATATAAATCACCTTATCTATTAATTTCAGGGTCGGCTCTCACCTCACCACTAATCCATTATAAACCCCTACACTTTGGTACGTACAATGCCATTAATGTTGATGTACCATAACAAAATGTTATGTAAAGGCTTAACTTGTGAAATGTATGTCCTTCATTAGTCAAGAGGTAAGCGCAAGATGTGGGTTTCTATTTAGATGAAGAAAAAAAGCGCAAGCGCCCGATAGAAACGTAGCAATTGAAGCGAGTCAAGGGAGATAAAGGCATCACGGTGACCTTACGAGCCGATGATGACTTAGATTAGGGCATTCGTGAAGTCGCCTAGTTCTCTGTTTAGCTGGACGCAGCTCTCAACACGCCTATTATTTATCCACAGGCTCAAATTTAAAATTTCCTAAACTATAAAAAAAGCTTGCAGAGAAATAGAATCTCTACAAGCTCATTCATGATTCATTACGTAATAGCTTTTCTTTGGCGAAGCGTATAAACTCTTCCATCACCTGAGGAAGCTGTCTATCTCTTTTCCAGATCAAAGCAAGATCCCACACAATTGTAGGATTTTCCACAGCTATTGCTTTAACATCATTAGTCAGTTCTGTACTGGTGCTCTCTGGTAATAAAGTAATCCCGACATTGGAAGCTACCATCTCCTCCATAAAATCTAATTGAGAAGTTTCCGATATAATGTGCGGTTCAAAGCCTGCATCTTCACATGCAGTAACGATGCTATCTCTTAATGAAAAGTCTTTATTAAACATAATAAACGATTCATGCTTCAAATCTAGTAAGCGAACCTGTTGTTTAACAGCAAGCGGGTGACCAGATGGAACAACCACTTTTAAACCTTCTTTTATAAACGAATAATGATAAAATTCGTCATGTGTAGTCGGTAGCACAACAACACCAAAATCAAGCTTATCATGAAGGACCTTCTCTTCGATTCGTTTAGATCCATCCTCATCTAATTGAAAGGTTATTTCTGGATATTCTTCATGAAACGAAGCGATTAACTGTGAAAAGAAAAAAGAATTCGTTATCGAAGGTAATCCAATACGCATATGCCCCTTTTTAAGTTGTTGTACTTGATCTAGATCTAACATCATCGCTTGATATTGCTCAACAAAATTTTGGGCATGCTCGTACAAAACACGGCCTGCTTCCGTTAATGACAATTGCTTCCTCGAGCGTATGAATAATGAAACACCAAGTTCTTCTTCCAGAGATTTGATGATTCTGCTAATAGCAGGCTGAGTTATATATAATGTAGTGGCAGCCTGCGTAAAACTGCCTGCTCTTGTGACTTCAATAAAGTATTGTAGATGCTTAATCTCCACTACCTTGTTCCGCTCCCTATTTGAGAATCATTTACGTGCTCATGTCATTTTAACATAATACACTATGGAATTACTCATTATTGACTCGATTTAAAATGCTCTTTAAATGCTGAAAGGAATGCTTCCGGTGAGGACTTCACTGTATAGGTATATACCCCGCGTAATGTATGCAGATATAGAATGCCGCCTTGGTTGGCAATTTCTCGATAAGAAAAGTCCATAACATCCTTTATTGGAAATTCTCGATTTTGTGTGACAACGCGATCATGGTATAAATAAATCACCCGCTGATGTTCTATATCTATTTGCTCCACACTGGTCACTTTTCGTTCTATTTTTATATATGGATGCTTTGCTATCAAATACATTCCGTCCTCCTAAAATAAGGCTTAGATGTTTTTATCGTAACATATTTACTATTTCCCAAGCTTCTATAAACCATCATACCAAAAGTTTAAATTAATTTTTTTGTATCCTTACTTTCATCAAACTTTCACAAACCTACGTTATCATGTAAATACTTGAAATTTTATGGAGGCCAAGGATTATGCCGTCAGCAACAGTTCTTACAACAATTTCAATACATGTAATTAGTATGAGTGTTGGATTTATTGCCTATTTTCTTAGCAGTAATTTACCTATAGCAGAGCGAAAGCAAGTATCGCAACAAATGATATCTTATTTAGTGAATTTTGTAATCTTTATTTGGATAGGGAAAATAGTTCTGAACCTCTCCTTATTTATTTCTGATCCAATTGCTGTCTTAGCATATCCGAGTAATGCACAAGCATTTTATTTCGCACTGTTTCTACTAGCAATACAGCTATGGTATAAAGCAAAACGTAGCGAAGTTGACATAGAAATACTGTTGTACTGCTATGTCCCTGTATTACTCGTAGCATCATTCATGTATCAATTTATCGAAATCATTTGGAAAAATAATACACTTGCTTGGGGGGACTTTATTCTCTTACTCATTCTGCTACTTACATTTCTGCTTTTACGCGATCGATTAAGGAAATCCACCCTATTGCTTTGTATGGTCTGGGTCTGGGCAATTGGAAAATTAAGTATAACGTGGATAATGCCATTCACAACCATATTTGGCTATATGATCCACCCATTCTTTTTCATTACCGTCGGGCTTATATTTAGCATTTTATTCGTATTCAAAAGAAAGAAGGTGTCTGAATGATGCAAGCTGCAGATCTTACTATTTGGCTAGCTCTAGGTGCGGGAATGCTTTCATTTCTCTCACCTTGTACATTACCTATATTTCCAGCTTATCTTTCCTATATAACTGGGATGAGTGTAAAAGAATTAGAAAATAACAACAACATAAAAATTAGAAGTAAGCTCCTAGTTCACGCTATTTTCTTTCTTATAGGAGTGTCCTTGATTTTCATCGGCCTCGGTGTAGGTGTGTCCTTCCTCGGTCAATGGATTCAAGGAATTTTAGCAGGAGAATCCGGTCAACTCATTCAACGTATAGCTGGAATTTTTATTATTATCATGGGTTTATTTGTAGCTGGTTGGCTAAAAATTACCTCCTTCATGAAAGAAAAACGATTTCGCTTTACCAAGAAACCGGTAGGATATGCAGGAACTGTTTTTGTTGGAATGGGCTTCGCTGCAGGATGGACGCCTTGTATCGGACCTATATTCGCTTCCATCTTAGTAGTCGCTGCAGCGAATCCAACACAAGGAGCTTGGTACACGCTTTTTTATGTCATTGGTTTTGCCCTACCATTTTTGATTTTAACGTTTTTCCTTGGGTCAACAAGGTGGATTGTCCGATATAGTGACAAGATCATGAAAGTTGGAGGAACCATTATGATTCTCATGGGAGTACTCTTGTTTACTGGACAAATGCCTAGAATATCAGCCTTTTTATTAAAGCTTGTTCAAGATACATGGTTAACCAATTTAGGCTAAGGAGGGATTTTAATGAAGAAAACTATACTTATCGTCGTAATTCTAGCAATGTTTTCTTGGGCACTCTATGATTTTGTTTTTTCATCAAATCAAACCGTTCAAGAGGATGAAGAGACTTCCGTTGAAAAGAATACCATTACTTCGGAGGTAAAAGATAATCCAGACGAAGAAAAAGCGGCGAATACCGATAAGGAAGGTCTAAATATTGGCAATATGGCGCCGGATTTCAAATTGCAAACACTAGACGGTGAAACCGTTCAACTTTCTGATTTCCGGGGAAAACGGGTCATGATTAATTTCTGGGCAACATGGTGCCCACCATGTCGTGCTGAGATGCCTGATATGCAGAAATTCCATGAGAAAAAGGATATTGTTATTTTAGCTATTAATTTAACCGAAACTGAAAGTAATCTTCTTGATGTTAAACGTTTTGTAAAAGATTTTGAACTTACCTTTCCTATTTTAAAGGATGAAAAAACGACGGTTGCAAATCAATATCAAATACAGCCAATACCTACCTCGTACATGGTTGACTCCAAGGGACGCATTCAATACAAAGCCTTCGGAGCAATGAACTATGATTTAATGGTGCAGGAATTTGAGAAAATGCAATAAATGATACTTTTTTCTACTTACTTTATAGCATAGCTTTTTTCAGCAAGGATTGTTTACCATTTGAAGAAAGAGCGAAACATTGAATAAGAATGCAGTACATTATATTCTTTTTCTGCAAATTACGGTAAACTAACGCATAGGTGGTGAAAATATGAAGCAAACAATTATGGTTGTTGAAGATGATAAAATGATTCGAAAACTTATTCGATTATATTTAGAGAAGCACCGTTATGAAGTCATTGAAGCAGTGGATGGAGATGAAGCAAAATCCTTATTCTTAGCACACCATCCATGCTTAATCATCCTTGATTTAATGCTGCCAAAGGTAAGTGGTGAAGCTTTCTGTAATTGGGTTCGAAAGCAAGTAAATGGTGAAGTATCCATTATTATGTTATCGGCAAAAGCGACAGTAGAAGATAAAATTACTGGCTTAAATATTGGTGCAGATGACTATATAACCAAACCCTTCGATCCTAATGAGCTTATCGCCCACGTTGAAGCAGTTTTACGCCGCACCAGCCATTTTTGTCAAAAAATCGTTAGTGATGGGCTCTGTATAAAGCCTCGTAAAGGCGAAGTGCTTCTTTATGATCAGCAGATTAAGTTAACAAAGCATGAATTTAACCTGCTCCATTATTTTATGCAAAACCCAAATTTTGTTTTATCACGGGAGCAGCTTGTTTCGCAAATCTATCCGAATGCTGAGCAAATGGTAATGGAAAGGACAATCGATGCACATATTAAAAAGCTTCGCGAAAAAATAGAAAGAGAGCCTGGCAAGCCACAGCGCATTCAAACCATAAGAGGAATGGGGTATAAGTTTGTCACATCTACGTAAGAAAATAACCAATATCCTACCTGAGAGCTTCTTATGGCGATTAACGATATTACATTTTCTCGTCATTGTAGTTGCCATGATTATTAGTGGCTGGGCGTTATATCATACTGCCTGCTTCTTAGCAGCAGGAGTTGGTAATTTAAACGAACAGCGACAAGAACAATTCAATCAAACATTATTAAATTATGTATGGTTGTTTATTATCATCTCTATTATTGCTGGTACTATCGTTTATTTTTATCTAACTAGACGACTACTAAAGCCCGTTCGTAGTTTAATGCATGCTACAGAACTATTAAAAAGAGGGGAGTATCCAGAAGCAATTACCGTGTCCAGAAAAGACGAAATTGGACAATTAGTGGAGCAGTATAATGAATTGATTGAAAAACTAACGAAAAATGAGGTAGAACGTAAAAAGCTTGTTTCCGATATATCTCATGAATTCCGAACGCCTCTTTCCAATCTGAACGGCTATTTACTTGCTTTAAAATCTGGCGATATAACAGGTGATGAGCAATTATTTGCAGCACTTTATCAAGAATCCAAGCGTCTAACTTCTATGCTCGAACAGTTTGATCAATTAAAAAAGTGGGACTATACTACATCGCAAACACCGTACCATAAAGAAAAAACCGCCATTCATACACTAATCCAACAATGTATTGCTATGTTTAATTGGACGTTAAAGCAGGAAAAGATAGCAATTGATGTACAACTAGAGGAATCTAGCTTATCCTTACACCCAGAAGGAATTCAACAAGTAGTTAGCAATCTGCTGGATAACGCAATCCGATATTATCAGGGTACTGGAGCTATATATATATCAGGCAAAGTACAGCAATACCAATATATTATTTCCATTACAGGTCCAAGTGAAAACATACCTCAAATGGAGCAAGAAAAGCTTTTTGAACGATTCTATCGGCTAGATTCTTCACGAAGCAGGGAAACGGGTGGAGCGGGCTTAGGTCTTGCTATTACAAAAGAAATCATCGATCAACATGATGGAAGCATTACTATTCGTTCTTCCGACAACCAAAATACCTTCAACGTTTACTTACCAATAAAGTGAAACTTCAATCAGTGGGAGGGGTTATCACCCCACTGATTGTTAGTACCACAAGGGTATGACCTAAAGGCCTTTGAACCAATCGGACATTTACTGGCAGTTGCCTCCTCACTAACCCATCCTTGGTTTCACTTAAATGTTTGAAGAGGGGGCTTACTGCCAGTTATATGCGAGATAAAGTGAAACTTCCATCCGTGGGGTTTTGTTTTTCCCTACGGATGGTTAGTAGAACCAATCGGACATTTACTGGCAGTTGCTTCCTCACTAACCCATCCTTGGTTTCACTTAAATGTTTGAAGAGGGGGCTTACTGCCAGTTATATGCGGGATAAAGACAGCGTATTTCTTCATTAGAAAAACTGAGCAAAATTCGCTCAGTCCTTATCACTAAATGCTCCGATTTACGCTTCCTCTAGTAGCTATTATGGAATAATAGCTACTGCTTGACCACCATTCCGGCTGCCCACTTCCCTTTCCGTGGGGTTTGTCCTTCAGCTAACTTTTTTAGCA
>NZ_BAAACY010000084.1:0-18945 GCF_039521925.1 Virgibacillus salarius
AAAAAAAGTGATACGCCCTAAATTGGCGTACCACTTTTTTCAGTTACTGGGTTTTGTCCCAGCCCCTTTTATAGTTATAACTGATTTTTTAGGCACCTGATCTACCCTAATATGCTCAGGTATCAATAGCCGTTATTCTTATACATAACCCCAAATCATTGCCAATAGCGTACCAAATACCGTAAGTACAGCAATGATAATACCGTAGTACACACTTGTATAAATCGCACCTTTATCTTCAGATTCACCAGCGTGCATAAATACGACTAATTGCAATGCTGCTTGGGCAAATGCGGTAATAAGCAGGATCGTCAACCCAAGAGCAAATGACATATCCAAGATATATACTAACAGCGCGACGCTAGTCAAAATCAACGAGAAAACAAAGCCCATCACATGCTTAATCGGGAATAATTCTTTCATTTACATCATTCCTTTCAAATAAACGAAGCTGAATATAAAAATCCAAACAACGTCTAGGAAATGCCAGTAAAGAGAGAAAATAAATGATTTATTAGCTGTTTCTGGAGTCAGTCCTCGTTTAATCACTTGAATCATTATCATAATTCCCCAAAACAACCCAAATGTTACGTGCGCGCCGTGTGTACCTAATGTCGTTAATAAAATAGATGTGAATGCACTAGTCTGTATACCAGCACCTTCATGGACATAATGAATAAACTCATACACTTCAAAGCTCAAGAAAGCAGCACCAAGTACTAATGTAATGATGAAAAATGTCATCATTGCTTTCTGTCTACCGAGACGCATAGCATGAACACCTAAACCAATTGTAAAACTACTAGTTAATAATAGAAGCGTTTCTGCAAGAACTGGGGAGATTTCAAATATCTCGGCACCTGTTGGTCCAGCTCCTGTACGACCTTCCAACGTAAAATAGGAAGCAAATAGTGTTCCAAACAACATGATTTCTGCTCCAATAAATATCCAGAAACCTAATATATTCATACGTCCTTGCTCTGTACTATATTCAAGCGGTTGCGTGTTATCCTTATTCATTTCTAGCACCCCGCAATTCCGATTCAGTTCTTTCAATTTCCGCAACGGAAATATGATGCCCATGATCTTTCTCAAATGAGCGATGAAGCATACATGCAAATATACCAATCAATGAAACTACCGCTGTAATCCACATGCTAAATACAAAGGCAAATCCAAAGATGAAGAAAAACACACTCATAACAAATGGTACACCACTATTATTAGGCATATGAATTTCTTTATATCCACCTTTAAATAATGTATGACCATTTTTCTTGGAATCCCAGAATGCCTGACTAGAATTTACTTGTGGTGTAATGGCAAAGTTGTACTCAGGTACTGGATTATGTGTTGCCCATTCTAATGAACGTGCATTCCATGGATCATCGCCAATATCTCTTGATGCATAACGTGTACTATAGTAAATATTGTATACAATGAGGATAAACCCAACTGCAAGACCTAAAGCTCCAATGAATGAGAGCATATTCCAAAATCCGAAGCCAGTAGATTCAGAGTACGTGTACATACGACGAGCTTGCCCATCTAATCCAGAAATAAACATTGGGAAGAAGGCAAGGCAAGTTCCGCCAGCAATAAAACCAAACGCCCATCTACCAATTCGTTCATTTAACATAAACCCAAACATCTTCGGCCACCAGTACGTAAGACCAGCAATCATCGCAAAGACAACACCAGGTATAATTACTAAGTGGAAGTGTGCTACTAAAAACATCGTATTATGATATTGATAATCAGCAGCTGACATTCCAAGCATTACACCGGTCACACCACCTATGGTAAAGATCGGAATAAACCCTAACGAATACAACATAGGTACAGTAAACTGAATTTTTCCTTTCCACATGGTTAACAACCAGTTAAAGATCTTAATTCCAGTCGGGATCGCAATAGCCATAGTAGTAATGGAGAAGATACTATTAACCATTGCTCCTTGACCCATTGTAAAGAAATGGTGTACCCATACGACAAAGGAAAGTAAGGAAATAATGACCATGGAAGCGACCATGGAATTGTAACCATATAAATTCCTTCGAGAGAAAGTAGAGATTACCTCACTATAAATACCGAAAGCTGGCAGAATCAAAATATAAACCTCTGGATGTCCCCAAACCCAAAACAGGTTAGCCCAGAGCATATCCATTCCGCCATCTGTCGTTGTAAAGAAATTCGTTGCAAACAAACGATCCATAGTTCCCATCGCTAATGCAACGGTAAGAACTGGGAAGGCAAATACAATAATGACGTTTGTAATTAACCCTGACCATGTAAACATCGGCATTTTCATAAGCGTCATACCAGGTGCACGCATTTTAAGGATCGTCACAATAAAGTTAATACCTGTTATTAACGTACCAAGCCCGGATATTTGCAGAGCTAGCATGTAATAATTTGTCCCGACAGACGGACTTAGCTCATCTCCAGCAAGTGGAAAATAAGACGTCCAACCTGAGCTTGGTGATCCACCAATGACAAAGGAAAGGTTAAATAACATTGCACCCATAAAGTACAGCCAAAAACTAACTGCATTTAATCGAGGAAAAGCAACATCCCTTGCACCAATCTGTAACGGTATAACAAAGTTCATTAATGCAATGATAAATGCCATTGCCATAAAGATAATCATAACGATGCCATGTGTGGTGAATATTTCATTATAATGCTGCGCGTCCAGCAGTGCGTTCTCTGGAACAGCTGTCTGTGCTCGCATCATTAATGCATCTACCCCACCTCTAAATAGCATTAGCAAGGCGGATATTAAATACATAATTCCAATTTTTTTATGGTCAACGGTTGTAATCCATTCCCGCCATAGATACCCCCATTTTTTAAAATAGGTAAGACCAACTACGATTGCTATTGAAGTGAGGACAATAGCAACCATAGCAGCATATATCGCAGGACTTGGATGTGGGATCATAAAACGTTCAAAAAAGTCCATTTTTCTTACTCCTTTCCGGATAACCCGATGTACTAAATCTTAATGATGATCTTCTGTGTGCTCATTTGTCTCATCTGCATGACCGGAATCCGAATTGTGTTGTTCATGTTCATCCTGCTCTACACTAGAATCACCTTCATGTTCACTATGATCATCTTCCGAGGTAGAACCATGATTATGTCCACCATGATGACCTTCTGGCGGAGGCATAAATTCTAGGTGAGTTCCAGTAAATGTTAATTGACCCAGGTGCCCTGGCTCCAGCAATTCATCAAATTTATCTTCAGTAAGTGGGTCTGCAGTTTGTTTAACTTCATCAACCCATTCATCAAATTCTTTTTGAGGCATTGCTTCTACACTAAATGTATTCTCAGCGAATCCTTCACCACTAAAGTTTGCATTTCTACCCATATATTCACCTGGTACATCTGCACCTAAATGAAGGGTAGTAATCATATCAGACATAGCATATTTTTGACCACCAAGTTGTGGTATCCAAAAACTAGTTATCGGCCCATATGAATAGAGTCTAAATTCAAGCGGTCTATCTGTTGGTACATATAGATAATTTACTGTTTCAATGTCCTGTTCAGGATAACTAAAATGCCATTTCCAATCGGATGAAGATGCATATACAACTAAAGGTTCATCATTCTCGTATCCTTCTGGAGTTGCTTCCACTTTGTAGTTACTCTGGACGGAGATAATGGATAAAACAATTACAATTAGTACTGGAATCCCTACTATTAGTGATTCAACAATAATATTTCCTTTAATATACGGTGGTTCATATGAATCTGGTTGTTTAGATGCACGATATTTAAATAGTATATATACTAGCATTGCAAATACTACAATTACGATCACAGCCATAATTGCTATTGATATCCAAATGACATTGGCTTGTGTTTGCGCCTGTGGCCCTTTTGGATCCAAAACTAACAATGGCTCACAACCTGTTAGCACCGCTAATAATGTGAATAGCGATGCTAGTATCGCCCATTTAATCTTCATAAAGAGATACCCTCCCCTGCATGTTGTTGATATGAAATGTATTGAAATATTTTTGTTACATACTTCACAAAATCCATTCATCTATCTTAATACCATATACGGTGAAAAACAATAGAATGTGCTGGTTGTCAGAAAATGTTCACGGAGTTTGGTACAAAAAAATGAACATTAATTGAATAAAATATGTCAATACGTAAAAGGAAATATTAAGTTACCTTCTCTTTCCTAGCTAAGCTAGCATGGAACTATATAGAGATACGGTATATAATAGAGCAAAATCGAATCATGAAGTTGTCCTATCTGCGAATTATTCCTTAGAGAGGGAAATAACATGCGAAATTATTATCCTTTACAACCACCAATCTTTGAAAAGAGCCTAGGAAACCCAAACTATCAATATCAAGAATATTTACCTAGTAAGCTTTTATCTGATTATGTTGTATGTTACTGGTCTGTCCATTACCATCCGTTAGATACCTATCCATTACATCGAATTGTTCCAGACGGCTGTATCGATATTATATTCGACCTTCAATCAACTTCCTTAGCAAAGGGCTCCTTTGCTGTCGGCTTAATGACCACATTTGAAACAATGAAACTCAGGCAAAAACAAAACCTGTTAGGAATTCGTTTTTATGCAGATACGGCACGCCGATTTATTATGTATCCTCCCGCCGAATTAATGGATACCCAAGTACTTCTTGAGGATATATGGGGGCAGGAGGCTTCGCTTTTGCAGGAAGATTTGCTATTGTCGAAAAACCTTCCAGAGAAAATTAACAAAATTGAAATGAAGTTAGTAAAGCTTTTATCAAAAAATACACATCGCACAGATTTATTACTAGAAACAAGTATGCAATACTTGTTTACAAATCTGGGTATCTTCCCCATACGCACACTAGCAGAAAAGACCCATTTTAGTGAAAGAACGATTAGAAGGGTCTTCAAGAAGGAATTAGGTGTCAGTCCTAAAGCATTTTCTAATATTATTCGATTTCAAAGTTCATTAAAAGAACTACATGATAATCCCTCATCGTTATCTAACATAGCAGCAAATTATGGTTATTACGATCAATCGCATTATATTCATCAATTCAAACGTCATTACGGCCAGTCACCGAAGCAGATTCTATTAAAATAAAGGAAGACTTCAATCCTTGGGGATTTTATTTATTCCCCAAGGATTGGTAGTACCACAAGGGTATGCCCTAAAGGCTCTAGAACCAATCGGACATTTACTGGCAATTGATTCCACACTTAGCCTTATTGGTTTCACTTTATTCCCTGAAGTAGGGGGCTTACTGCCAGTTATATGCGGGGTAAAACTTAGATTCGATTGTCCGTTTTTTACAATAACGTACATTCATTCTTATGCTATTATGTGTTTACCACAATATAAAGGAGTGAACACGATGACAAAAAAAATGGATATAAGTTCTTTCAAGCTCGCTCAACATTTTATGAAAAATCATGCAAGACCACTTGAACGAGCACTTTATGAATACGAGTTTGAAGCTACTAATTATAAAAAAGCACTCCAAGAATTAATTGCTTTTCAAAATCCAGATGGAGGTTTTGGTCATGGACTGGAACCAGATCTTCGCTGTAATGAATCCTCTGCATTAGCAACGACATATGCACTTGGAATACTTGGGGAATTACCTGCATTCGAGGAAAAAAAGAATGTTGTTTGCCAAGCACTTGACTACTTTATCACTTCTTATCAAGATGATCATACGGGATGGGATATAATTCCAGTCGAGGCAGAGCGATCCCCACGTGCAATCTGGTGGCAATATGGTGTATTCTCCGACAATTGGGGTAATCCAAATGCAGATATTGTAGGTTTCTTCATACAATATCGGGACCTAGTAACTTACGAAAAACTTGATATGCTCATTGATTATGCAATTCAGCATTTATTAGAGACCTGTGATTTAGCAGAGATGCATGAACTTTTCTGTTACCTTCGCTTATACGAACAGCTTAAGCTAAATACGAAGAAACGTACAAAAATCGAGGATAGGCTACAGCGCTTTATTAATAATTGTGTCATTGCAGATCCTGCAAAGAGAGAAGGATATGTGGCAGGACCATTACAAATTATTGATTCGCCCAAATCAACACATTATCGTAAATTCGCCAATATACTTCCAATGGAACTAGATCATCTAATAGGTCAACAGGCAACCGATGGCGCATGGGCACCTAACTGGGAATGGCACCAATATGAAAACGATTGGCCCATAGCAGAAAAAGAATGGAAAGGCATACTCACATTACAAGCATTACGAATATTAAGGAATTTTAAGTATCTTCCTATATAATTTGTTCTGGAGGTAGGAAATATGAAACCATCTATAACTGTTCTTACATTGGGCGTAGATGATCTAGAACGCTCACTTCAATTCTATCGGGACGGCCTTGGACTACCTACAGAAGG
Source organism: Virgibacillus salarius (assembly GCF_039521925.1). Taxonomy (NCBI): domain Bacteria; kingdom Bacillati; phylum Bacillota; class Bacilli; order Caryophanales; family Bacillaceae; genus Virgibacillus; species Virgibacillus salarius. Next base: position 6,423 of record NZ_BAAACY010000084.1, read on the forward strand.
CATTGTTGGTAGTGAGTTTGAGCATGGGGCAGTTGCTTTTTTTGAATTGCAGGCAGGAATAAAGCTCGCTATCTGGAAACGAACGGATATTGCACACGAAGCCAAGATAGAACTAGGTGAACCGAGTTCAACAGAATGTACAATTGGACATAATACTAAAAGTCGTGAAGAGGTTGATGAAGTTATGGAACAAGCTAAAAATGCAAGTGCTATCATAACAGACCCTGCTCACGATACATTTTGGGGTGGTTATTCTGGTCACTTTCAAGATCCTGATGGGCACCTTTGGGAAATTGTTTGGAATCCAGCATGGGAATTGGAATATAACCGATATGAGTAAATTTATGGCAGAGCTAAGAGCTGTCCAATGACAGCTCTATACCTAAACATGAAATTATTCCTTTCCGTGTGCATTCTTAAATTTCAGTGGCATCATTAGGCAATTTCTTTACATGTTGTAGAAATTCGAGCACTTGTTGTGCTTCTTGACGAGGATATGTAAAATCATATACGTTTGCCACCAGCTGTGATGTTTTTTCAAACAACTCACACATCACAAACAATGCTCGCCAGCATGAATCATTGTTCCCTTCAGGATATGTTTGTAATAACTGATACCACGTATCTTCCTGCAAGTATCGCTTTAAATATTTACCGTTTTTTCCAACACTTATCTTAAAGTTTGTTTCTATTCCGACATGCCACTCTAACATTTTACGTAGCATCGATCGAACAAGATTCATATGATCCATCGCATAAAGCATTTCGCAACGCCATAACCCTTTTGCCACATAAGTTGTTACCCACCAAAATTCGTTGCAACAGTCAGCGAAGAATGCAGCTGTTGGTGGCTTTACCCAATAATCCTGATCGGTTGGAAATGGTAGTTCTGAGATACGATTATCTTTATCTAACACTATCTTCGTTAACGAATCTTCATTTAGATAAATTTCCATCTCCTCAATGGGTACTAATGTAAGATCAATTCGATTACCATCGGTAAATAACATTAAATAGGAAAATCGATTTCCCAATTCTGGAGGAAACAGCTTCATATCTTCAGGTGTTTGCATAATTATCCGTTCACCAAACACATCAATCCAACCTGTGTCTTTCATAAAAGATTGTATGTCATTTACTAAAAAAGCAATATCATAATCCATAAATGGATCGACTGGTGCATTCGCATTTGTACGCGAACCATTCATTCCTACAGCACGTATACGATTATCCGCTTTAGCAACAGCTAATACTAGATTCATTATTTGATCCACAGAACGCAACTTATCTCCTCCATTCTAAAATACTTTAAGTATAACATCTTTCGTTTAAATAGTTAGAAAATATGGAAAAAAGAAGTTTAGTAGTGGTATAATAGTCTCAGTTTAATTTTTTGGATTCTATCACTCGGAGGTACATAATATGATCGAAAAAGTAAACAGAGCAAAAGAAATACTAAACCAAGTTATTATCGGACAAGAAAAAGTCGTTCATCTTATCTTTGTTTCATTATTGGCAAAGGGACACATCTTGCTGGAGAGTACGCCTGGTTCTGGTAAAACAAAACTTGCTAAGTCCTTTTCCAAAATAAGTAATGTGGATTTCAAGCGTGTTCAATTTACCCCAGATGTTTTGCCTAGCGACATTACTGGTATCCAATTCTTTAATCCAAAGTCACAGTCATTTGAAATGAGGATTGGCCCCATCCAGACTAATGTATTACTAGTGGATGAAATTAATCGTGCCACTCCTCGTACGCAATCAAGTCTATTGGAAGTCATGGAAGAACAACAAACAACCATTGAGGGAGAAACCATTCATATAAATTCTCCTTTTCTCGTAATTGCAACACAGAATCCAATTGAATCGAATCAAGGTACTTTCCCGTTACCCGAGGCCCAATTAGATCGTTTTTTAATGAAGATTCCTTTACAATACCCAACAGCAGATCAGGAGAAAAGCATTTTGTCTACAAATCAGTTGAATGACCCAATTGACAATATTCAACCGTTGTTACAAGCAGAAGAAATAATTAAGATGCAACGGGAAATTATGCACGTAGAAGTATCAGATGTCGTGAAGGATTACTTATTAGAGATTATTCAGGAAACGAGAACCCACCCTGATAGTATACTAGGTGCAAGCACACGTGGAGCACTAGCCTTTATGCGAGCAGCCCAAGCACATGCTTATTTACAAGCTCGAAATTTTGTTAATCCTCAGGATATAAAAGAGTTGGCACCATATATACTTTCACATCGAATGATGCTTACACTAGAAGGATCGATTAAAAAATCTAGCCAAGATGTTCTGTACGAAATCTTAGGACAGGTTAACGTACCTGTGGAATTGGAGTCTCACTAATTATGCAATGGCAAATAAACACTACTGATAACAAAGTGAAAATACGAGGACTGTTAATTATTTTAACTCTCATACTGGTTATCCTAAGTGTTTGGATAAAACAGCCTTTTATCTTCATGTTCGCTGGAATGATCTTATTGCTTATCTTTCTCGGATTGATCTATGATAGGAATATTGCAAAGGGACTTATCATAGAGAATCCTAAAAGAACACTCCGCTTAACAGAGGGAGAAGAAGCCACTATTGAAATTGTACTAAAAAACAAGTCTTTCCTTCCCTATTTTAACGGTACATTCGAGATGCAAACAAACCAAAAGGTAGCTGGAACAAACAAGGAAATAGCAGCAGAAAGAATGAGACGCATTTCCTTTCGTGTGCCCTTTGTATTAAAAGGGAAAAGTTCTGTTAAGCTAGCTATACCGATTAAAGCGATGGAACGTGGTGTCACAGGTGTTTCTAATGTTGGTATCGTATTTCCTCACCTCCTGAATTTTGAAGCTATACACTTGACGTACCTTCAAAAATATCAAACAGAGATTATTATCTATCCAACCCCATTGCCCGTACATGGAATGGAAAGCTTTAAACAGATGACATTCGGAAACCAGGCGACCTTATTGTCGCCATTTGAGGATCTCCTTCACCCGCTCGGCACTAGGGATTATATACCGTCAGATTCCTTTTCTCGAGTACATTGGAAGGCATCAGCCAAAAGAAACAAATTACAAACTAAAATATATGAACGCAACCGTAATATTTCATGGACCATTTTTGTCAATATTTCCTTGACTTCGCAAATTGGCAATCGCTATACCAGTGGAGATCTAGAGTCCATCATTTCAAAAGCAGCTTTCCTTTGCCAAAGTATTACCGAGCAAGGGTATCCTTTCTCCATTTATATTAATTTGAAACAGTATGGGAATAAACCCTACCATGTTGAGTTAAATCAAGGTAATAATCAGCTAAAAAAAGTATGGGAAATGCTTGCCCGTGTAGATGGAGTAACTTCTAATATAATGAAAATGGAGGAAGTGCTGCATCAGGCTACAACAAAAATGGCAGATTCAAATTTAATTGTCTTCGTTGGTGAAATCACATCAGCTAGTGAATTACTCATTCGAAAATGGAATACACAAGGCAAGAGGTGTTATTTTATTGCAGGATCAGAGGAGAGTAACACCCTCCAACAAATTCCCAAATGAGGGGTTTTAAAACATGTGGATAAAAACTAAAATGACAAAATACTATCAGTTATTCTATGAAGGAATTCTTTTGTACTTTATTTTAGTCCCTTTTTTTGTACAGTCTGCTTTTCCCGTCCCTTCATGGAGTTTCATTATTGCGGTAGTACTGCTCATCATCATTCAGACTACACTTAGTAAATTTATGAACAATCAAATCTTCTTTATTGTTTCAATCAGTATAAACTGGGCAATATTAGTGTTGATATTTTCGTATCCTATTTTAATTAGCCTTGCTTTTTCGCTATATATGACGTGGAGATTTTTCAAACATCAACAAGTCCCTGATGTACAAAACCAGATTCATATAATCACATGGTTAGCTTTCTTTTTTCTGATTGATTCCGTTTGGTTTTTTGACACTACTCACTTCTGGATGGCAGCTGTACTATTATTCATTCTAATTGCTGGGTATGTTTCAAGTCATATTCAAGCCAGTCAGCAGCAGTCCCTCAGTTCCTTACAATATATCGTCGGAATTTTCATTGCAATTTCAATCATCAGCGTTACCTTGTTCTTTATGTTTTATGGAGTAGTACCAGTAATTAGCTTCCTTTGGTTTGGTATAAGCCAAGTAATTGTTTTCATCGGTACTATCTTCGCAAATGGTATAGACATAGCCGGATTCGACCCTGAATTCTTTCAAAACAACAAAAAAGAAAATTACGAAGAAATGGTAGCAAAAATGGCAGAAGAGGATAATCCGTTCGAAGCATTAAAAAATTTAGCAGCTGACGGAGGGCAATCATCTTACCCTTGGCTTTGGCTAATCGGCGTAACTTTGGGAGCAATTTTAGTTATTTCCCTGTTTTTATACTATCGTAAGAAACCTGTTTTTACGTACAAACAGGAAAATATACCGCCGTTTACCTCCACTCCTTTAGATAGTAAAGAGAAAAATGCAAATAAAAAGAAAGGTCGATTTCTGACGCCATTTCGTACAAATTCACTTGATCAAGTTCGTCAGCAGATACTAAAATTTGAAAAAAAAGCACAGAAAAAAGGTATTGGAAGAAAGCCGACCGAAACAATCGAAGAATGGTTTCAACGTTTAGGCGTACAGCATGCACCACTTTATCTTTATCAAGCCGTACGGTATGGCGGTAATCATTTAACAGATAAAGAAAGAAAAACATTTGAAGCGCATTTACAGAAGCTTCAATCAGATCTGGCTTTAGACTAATCTTTGTCAACAATCTGTTTTGCAGCTCCTATAGGAACAAAAATCGACAGAAACGAGTATAAAAGTGCCCAAACACAGCGAAGCGGTTCCGGAAATATACTTCGCATTCCTCTGGCGGCTGTCAGCCCTCCCCTTGCTAGGCAATACATCGCAAGCAGAAAAAAGCGCTCGTCTTTTCTAGGAGTCTACATATAGTTCCGGGCTAGTACATTGTGTTTTGGAATGGACCATTTTAGTTATGTCCCGTTCCCTTTTCAAAAAAAGCTGTTAAAATACTAGATTTGAATTGGTTATACACAAGCACTATTATTTTCTACAGTAAGCTCATGCTAAGGACGACATCTTCTGCTTGCAAAATATTATTTTTCTGTTGCTTTCTACTTCTGATATGACTGGTTATAGCTATTGGTAGCCTTTAAATTAACTATTATTTCTATATTCAGTTATACGAACATGGGGTGCTATGACATCTGGATAGAATGAATCTATGTCAAAAAGCTCTTCCAGATGATAGATTCCATTCAATCCTTTCATAGTGTATAGTTTTTCTGTAAGCTTAGCTGCTATCTTAGCAGTTAACAAAGCTTCTTGCCGACCTTGAATGCTACACTCCGCTTTCACTCTTTTACCACTAACCTCTCCAAATGCATCGATTTTCAATGCATATAACTCCTTTCCCCATCTGATTTTACTGAAAAGCCATACCATCACTTTTCGTATAGATTGATATTTTATTAAACGAAATATTCCTACTCGTTTAAGTAACATGATTACATACGTTATAACTTTGGAATCAAAGCATAGTCGAGTAGATACAGTGGGTATCTGCAAGGTATGAGGAAGGGAATTTTGATCTGAAAAATAAAAACGATATCCCTTTCTTTCTCCAAGCTCCTTACCAAAATATGTAGTTTTCCCACTGCTAAATGTGTCCACATTGACCTTTTCCCAATTTGAATAAACCTGAAATCTTGTATTCAGATTATCTATTGTCCATTCAATCGCTGCCCTACCATGTCGATCTCCCAATCCTAGCATGACATATATATCCATTTCCTCTGTATTATCTAGGTAGCTTTTTGTATGACGAGCTAATAGATTTGTAAGTCCTGGGGCTAAACCAACGCTTAACACTGCAGCTGTTTTATGATTCATTGCTTCTGTTTGTAGTTCTTCGATACGCGATAGGAATGAATGATTTGCAGAAATATCAATATAATCTACGTTATTTGCAAAGCAAGCCTGTATGAAACCTGTATCTTTTTGATCAAGGCACATTACTACTATCCTTACTGTTTCAAATAAATCTGATGGTAACGACTTTGTTATATCTAATTCAAGAGGTATCACCGAGCCATTTGTTGTACTGCAAAATTCTCTTGCTTTACTAAAGCTTCTTCCAGCGGCGATTACTTTGTCAGGATATAAATTCCCCAGCTGTTGGCAAATCAATCTTCCTACATGGCCATACCCACCTACGACAAGTATATGGTCCTTCATATTGTTTCTTCCTTTCTCTTTTATAAAATGGCTAGATATGAATTACAATGAGTACTGTTCCAAGGAACATCATTGTTATGGTTATCCAAGTATACTTGGTAACTGAATCAATCCCTCTAAAAATTACTGTGGTTAGGAATATAGTTAGTATTGGTTCAGCAGCCGCAATAACACTTACATATGAAACCTGCATTCTTTGAGTTGCTAGGAAGAAGAACAACGGACCTATACTTGTTAATACACCAGAAATAAGGTAGTAAGGATTAATTACCCTAACATTTTTCCTTATATTAGTAATAAACTCTCCACGAATGGATTGATAACAAATAACGAAAACTAAAGAAGCCAGTGTCCCCACCCATACACCAAAAAAAGCATCATTCATTTCGATTAAACCTTGTTTTCTAATTCCTTGGCCAACTCCGAAGATCAAGGCAGAGAATACCGCTAATCCAAATCCCATATACGAATACCTTTTTGGATCGCGTTGGTGTTTCGATGCTTCTATCCTATTCAATCGAAACCCCTCATTTAATACTCCCGCAAGTAATAGAACCATACCAATTCCCGGTAATAATGTAATCTCTTCATTAAGAAAAATGAGAGCAAATATAGTTGTAAAAATAGGAGTAGAATTTCGAATAGCAGAAGCCTTCGATGGACCAATATAGGAAATACTTGAAAACAATGTTAGCCTACCTATTCCAGTAGTACACAATCCCGCAAGTAAAAAGAAGAAGAAAGCTTCCCATGAAAAATGAAAGTCCCACCCCCTTAACCCCATTACAATGAAACAAAGAACACCTAATAAAATTACATTTATCAGAACTGTTATAAACAAGCCGTTATCACTATGAGGAGCTCGCTTTATTCCTTTCTTTACAACTACATTGTTAACAGCAAACATAAAGGCTGATAAAATAGCAAAAATAACACCCATAGTATACTCCTCCTTTAAAAATAAGATTGAATTAAAAGACACACCATGTAGTCTTAAAATGGACCCGCAAGTTTTTTAGTTTAGCTTCTAAACTAAATGTTTAAAAAAATTGCAATCAGCAGTTTTTGATTGCCACTGATTGCTCGTGACTATTCACCATCATTTTCTTCGTTTAATATACTCGTAAATGTTTTTACACATTTTTCAAAAATGGCGATTTCGTCTGAACTTAATTGTTCTCTCAGCTTTCGATAAAAATTCTGATGCAGTCTCCTATGTGCCTGATATGCTACTACTCCCTTTTCTGTTAATGAAATCTCTACAGCCCTTGAATCCTCAGGGTGTGGGGTTCGACACACAATCCCCTTCTTCTCTAAACGCCCTACAACCTGTGTAATTGCACCTTTTGTCACTCCCAGTCGATCAGCCAATTGACTCATTAGTATATTTCTGTCTTCTCCAATTGCATCTACTGCATGAATCTCACTTGGAGTCAAAGTACCCGCATCACTGAAGGTTCGAGGATTACGTTCCAGGCGTCGAAGTTGAAAGATTAACTTACCAATACTATGGCTACTATCCTCTAATTGCTTATAATTATTATTCTTCATACCAATTAGTATAGATACTAAACTAAATAAATGCAACTATTACCCATAATTATATTTTTAAAGGTCATGTTAATAATCACAAAGTGAGAACCTAGTTTTTGTCTAGCCTATCTAACCTAAAACCCTAAACCAACGTCTCCCATAATACTACAACTAGGCTTGCGTTTGAGAACCAATCGTGGTAATCTGGATGTACTATGATTAAAGGAGTGAAGGTTATTTATGTTTTTATCTGCTGTGCTTCAACTTGCTATTGCCTAAATACGGGATACGTATGCCCATTTTTAGCAAGCCAATCGCAAGTTACAAGCAGCGGATAAACACCTGAACTCATTGGATAACCATGGTGTATACTTTTTAAGTATTTACCATTTATACACTGGGCAGGGCGTCCATACGCTCTGTCCAGTTTTTGTTTCTTATGGTATATCCCTCCTTGTACTTGCTGGCTTTTAGATAAAATTTACAAGGAGCGAAAGGTATTATGAGTTTATTAGATGTAAATGCTTTGACACATGGTTACGGAGATAAAATAGTATTAAAAGATGTATCATTTCGCCTGTTAAAAGGGGAACATATCGGGTTAGTTGGACCAAATGGCGCAGGCAAATCTACCCTCTTTCAACTGTTAACTGGAGAATTAATTGCTGATGAGGGAACCATCGAATGGCATCCTAAAGCACATATCGGTAATCTCGAGCAACATATTCATTTAACTTCTGGAACTAGTATTCGTCTATTTCTACAAGGAGCATTTCAAACATTATTTGATGCAGAGAAGGAAATGGAAGACCTTAGTGAACAAATGGCGAATCCTCATACTGATAATTTGGATAACATATTGAAACGGTATAGTGAACTACAAACCTTGCTCGATCAACATGATTTTTATACCATTCCAGCTTCTATCGAAGAAGTTGCTGCAGGACTCGGACTAACCCAATTAGGACTAGATAGAGATGTGAGTATGTTAAGTGGTGGACAGCGTACTAAATTATTACTTGCTAAGCTGCTTTTACAGAAGCCCGATGTACTTTTGCTTGATGAGCCAACAAACTATTTAGATACTGCACATATCGATTGGTTAACCAATTATTTACAAGCGTATCCCTATGCATTTATCCTAATCACACATGATACTCATTTTATGAATGAGGTCGTTCAGGTGATCTATCATTTAGAACATAAAAACTTAACAAGATACACAGGAAACTATCAACAATTTTCAGCGGCCTATGCATTAAGAAGGCGACAAATTCATTTACAATATGAAAAACAACAAGCAGAGATTCAAAAGCTTGAAACATATGTACAAAAAAATAAAGCACGCGCATCGACTGCCAAGATGGCAAAAAGTCGGGAAAAAAAGCTACAAAAAATGGAACGTCTGGATAAACCGACAAATAATCCCAAACCAATGTTTTCATTTACCGTATCTCACCAACCAGTCAATAAATTACTGCAAACTGAAAATCTACAAATCGGCTATGATAAACCATTGTTTTCCAATGTAAATTTAAAATTGGAGCGTGGTGAAAAAGTAGCGCTTGTTGGACATAATGGAATTGGAAAAACAACCACATTAAAAACATTACTTGGTGAGTTAACAGCACTAGATGGTTCCATTACCATCGGCGAGAGGGTTTTACCAGCATATTTCGAGCAGGAAATGCCGTCCATTGCCAAAACTACTGCATTAGAAACAATTTGGTCAGCTTTTCCACACTTAACACAAAAGGAAGTACGACAAAACCTTGCAAGATGCGGACTCAAAACCGAACATATCTTCCAACCACTCTCTTCACTTAGTGGAGGTGAACAAACAAAGGTCCGTTTATGTAAATTAATGTTAGCAAAGAGTAATTTCCTCATTTTGGATGAACCAACGAATCATTTAGATGTTGTAACAAAGCAAGCACTTCAGGAAGCACTAGAAAACTATACGGGAAGTGTTATTCTTGTATCCCATGAACCTACATTTTATGAAAATTGGATAACACAAGTATGGAACATGGAGCAGTGGAGATAACACATTTGTAATGATTTGCTATTAAGGAAACATCACTCGCATGAGAGCTAAGCTGACTAATGACCGTTGACATGTTATGTATTGACAATTAAAAACAAAAACTCCCAGCTAAGAACAGAAGCAGAGACAAAAGAATGAAGAAACAATAAAAAGCGAAAAGATAATTAGTTTAAATTAATTATCTTTTCGCTTTTTGATTAAAATCATTCATTTAGCACCCGAAATAAGCGAGACTCCGGCGGGAATAGCAGGCGTCCGAAGATCCACGTGGTAACATGTTTTTCTTCACCAAGTTAGCTGGGGCCGCGCCCGTGGAAAGCGCGTATAGTTTCACGGTGTGGTAATGATACTCCTATTGATAATATGATTATTCGTATTTTGAGTAAAGACGTTGTGTTTTGTCCCAGCCCCTTTTCGATTCTAAACTAAGTTATTTGCATTTAATAAGTCTCATAAGCACCCACACTGATTACTAAAATAAGTATTCCCCTAACATGTCATATAAAAACAACTATCTTCCTGTATACCTAGACACTCAAGTTTTAAATTATTACTCCCCACTACTTATGGTCATTTGTCACTAGGCTCTACCTGTCCAACAATATGTAACATTGTATTTCTTTCCTTCTGAATACCTTCGATAACACCTTGGCTTATCTCTTGATTTGTCAGCCATCTTGAATAGTTGCTTACGACCTTAAAGCCCAATTGTATTTGGCGATACTGACAATTTGCTGGCACATATAAATAATCCTTTATTCGTTCACTATCTGCACTACTATTAATGATATGAAAGAGCTGCCAATCCGATAATTGATCAGTAACTACTTTAATGATTGATTTTAATGTTTCTTTGGCATCTGACCTTACCCAAGCAACGACTCTGTTCCTCTAGTTTCTGTATTTGCCGATAATTAACATAGATCGGATATATATGTTTCTGCTGTTTAGTAGAATGCTTTATACGTTTTACTTTTTCTTCCTCTCTAGCAATCACAGAAACATAGTTTGACTGATTAGCATACCAGCTCACTACATCTGCTAGCATCCCTGTTCCGCCTACTACCAAAACATGTTTCATGGAATGATTTCCCTCCAGGTTATTCATCCTTTTTTAGATCAACCTTTTGTACTTCATATTGGAATCCGAGATAACGATAATTTTGGCGAATATACATTTCTCTCGGAGTATCCTCACCATCAGCAACTAATATAATGGTTTTATTAGGGAATTGCTCAGCGATTACAAACTTTTGTAATCGCTGAGCAATTCCCTTTTTACGAAATGCCTGGTGCACGTGTAACCCATCGATTTCAGCAGTATCTTCTTTTATGATTACTTCCAACGAACCGACAGCTGTACCCTGATAATATGACATAATTTGCATAAACGTTTCATCTTGAAAATGCCGTCGATATAGAGCAGGTTTTGCCTTTGCAAATTCTTCACCGAATTCTAAATCCTGTTCATATTGTACCTGTAAATAGTCATCGAAGTTTACTTCCGATACGATTCGTATCGTAATATCGGGATGATTATCTGTAATAGGAAATTGTTCTGGTTGAATAGCATATAACTCTAAATAACCATACTCAAAAGATTGATGATGAAAAAACTGAATTAATTCTTCTGATGGCTTACGATTTTCAGGAAAATAAAACTTAACATGCTTCTGTCCATTTTTCTGGTGAAATTCCTTCAAATACGTTGCTGCCTCTATAAACTCTTGTAGCGTGGGCATTCGATGAAATTGAAGATAATTACTATCATATTGAATTAACATCTCTGGGTTATGATAATGCGAATACAATTCAGTTCCCACTACCAGGTGACTTTCCGTATAAATATCATTAAAGCTTATTTTTCGCATCTCTTTTCTCCTAACAATCCCTATTTTTCCTTACGTTAAAAAAAGTGAAACTTCAATCAGTGGGGTTTTGTTTATCCCCCACGGATTGTTCGTACCACAAGAGTATGACCTAAAGGCCTTTGAACTAATCGGACATTTACTGGCAGCAATCGATCCCCAACTTACCCATATTGGTTTCACTTTATTCCTTGAAGTGGGGGTCTTACTGCCAGTTGTATGCGAGATAAATCACAATATCTATTATACAAAAATAATCATACAGTTTGATAAAATTATTGACTACCTATAGAATCAAGTTAACTTGAGACTCCTATTCATTTAGCTATCTTAAAGTGAAACTTCAATCAGGGAGGGTTTATTTATCCTCCACGGATTGTTCGTACCACAAGAGTATGACCTAAAAGCCTTTGATCCAATCGGACATTTGCTGGCAGCAGTTGATCCCCAACTTACCCATATTGGTTTCACTTTATTCCTTGAAGTGGGGGTCTTACTGCCGGTTGTATGCGGGATAACAAAAGCGTAAGTACCCAATTAGAAACGTAGCGACTAGAGCGAGTCAACGGAGATAAAGGAATCACGGTGTTATAATTTCCTATACAATAAAAAACCGACTCCCTGCAAAAGCCAGAGCCAGCCAATTTTTATCTTGTTTATTTCATTATAATCTAGCTATCTTATAACTTAGTGAATTTCATAATTATGAGCCTTTGCGGCTCAATGGGTTTAAGACATAAAAAATGGAGTACCTCCCCAAGTCTAGTATAATGGTAAGTGACCAAAC
>NZ_BAAACY010000085.1:0-58121 GCF_039521925.1 Virgibacillus salarius
AAAAAAAGTGATACGCCCTAAATTGGCGTACCACTTTTTTCAGTTACTGGGTTTTGTCCCAGCCCCTTTTGTTTGTTAGCTCAAGTGGATAAATATGGGCGTGTTGAGCTACGTCCAACTCCAGTTCCCAGAAACGAGGCAACTTTACGAATCACCCCTAATCTAAGTCATTATCGGCTCGCAAGCTCACCGTGCTTCCTTTATTTCCGTTGACTCGCTCCAGTCGCTACGTTTTAATCGGACGCTTACGCTTTTGTTCTAGCAATTTTTCCTTTCGTTAAATGATATAGAAGTATTTCAAATGCTAATTCTTTCTCCATAGATCCTTGTTTCATTGCTGCATCAGCATCTGCTAGTTGATCCATAATATATTCTAAAGTATCTATAGAAAATTGCTTTTCTCGTTGCATAGCTATTTTAATGACATAGGGATGCACCCCAAGTTGTTTTTGCATATGAGATTGACTGTAGCCTTTTTGCTTTAATAACTTCACTCGAAAAATCGTACGAAATTGGAAGGCAAGTAAACCAATCAATGCAATGGGTTCTTCCTTCATTTTTTCTAAATCCTTATATATAGCAATTGCCTTATGTAAATCACGATTCATGACAGCATCCACTAATTTCAATGAAGAATTTGTAGTAGTATGCGATAAGAGCGCTTCAGCAATTTCCCTTGTAATTTCACCATTCTCCCCAACATACATTGCTAATTTTTTCAATTCGCTTTCCAATAAGTGCAAATTCGTGGATAATTCCGATTCTAATAAATCATAAACATCATCACCAATTGTAACATGAAGCTGATCAGCCAATTGCGAAATCCACTTCTTTAGCTCATATTCCTTTATAGCGTTACATGCCACTACAGATGCTTGCTTTTTTAATTGTTTCGTTACTTTTTTCCGTTCGTCAATTTTTTCATATGGCGCAATCAAAACAAGTACGGAAAAATCAACTGGTGCAGACAGATAACGTTGTAGCGACTCAAGATCATGCTCAAACGAAAGTTTATCCGGTTTTGCTTTTAAGAAAACAGCGTTAGTAGCTATGATCAATTTACGCTCACCAAATAAAGGGAATGTTTCCGTATCTGCAATAACATCTTGTATAGATGTTTCTTCTAAATCATAGCTCGATAAATTATCTTTATCATCATCAAGAATGGCTTCCATTAAACGTGTTTTAAGTGATTGTATAAAATAGGGCTCGTTTCCATATAGTAAAAATACTGAGGATATTTGATTTTTTTTTATTTGTTTTACCGCTTCCAAATAGGACATGCAATTCACTCCAACCTTTTTTGTTGTACCTTTATATGGTAAAACGTTAATAGAAGAATGGCAAGGAATAATGAGAGGGAAAAGACTGGCATCTTCTTCCCTCTCCAATCTATATTAACGCTTGCATAACTGCTCTAGAAACAGTCATGTCAAACGATATTTGATCTTATCTATAGATTTTCCCGTCTAAGTAAAAGTATAGATGTTAAGTCTTTCTAAATTTGGGATCCATTCAATTCGATATAAATTTATTGCAAAAGTGGATTTTTTAAAAAATATAATTTATACTAATGGTGATATAGGAGGGGTAATTGTGAACGAATTTGAAAAAGATATTCAATCTAAAAATAATGACGTTGTTGACTCCATCAAAGGTTTTGCATTTTCTTTTATTTTCTTTCTTGTGCTATTTGCAATCGGAGTTATAATTAGTGTAGCAGGAGCCTAAATCCTCATTCGTTTACATAGGTTAGACATGTGAACGTAAGTAAAGAGACTGTGTCACAGTCTCTTTTTTGTTTGGATGAATCATGATATATTACTATGGTAAAAAACGATAAAACGTTCCCCGGTCTTTTATAAATTTAAACTGTATCGCACCATCTCTATCTGTACGCAAAACAGTTGCACCACTTTCTCGTAAATTACGGATAACTTCATCTGACGGATGACCATATGAATTGTCCTCACCAACAGAAATTAATGCGTAATGAGGTGCTAATTGTGTTAAAACCTCTTTATCTGTAGATGTTTTACTGCCATGATGTGCTACTTTAAGGACATCAACGTTTATATTTGGGTATGATTTCACTATTTCTTTTTCCTCTTTTTTACTTATATCGCCTGTAAAAAGCCAATTCATTCCCCCAATATTAGTAAATAGAACAAGTGAATTGTCATTTGCTGATTTTCTATCTTCAAATGGTGCCAACACTTTAAAAAGTGTATTTCCTACTACAATTGTATCATTTCTTTTTACAGTAACTACCTCAGAATAGTTCCATACAATCTCCTTGCTGTCAAAAAAATCACTTATAAATATATTATTTACTTCTATATCCTCCAGTATATAATCCACACTTCCAATATGATCCAAATCCTCATGCGACAAAAAGATAGCATCTATTTTGTGAATACCTTTTGCAAATAAATACGGCTGAATAACCTGATTATATACACTCGCCGATGGCTGCTGGTTTGTGTTTGTAACCTTTGAACCAGCATCTATAAGTATCACACCTTTACGATAAGGTAATTCAATAATAAAAGCATCACCTTGTCCGATATCGAGCATTGTTACTGTCCCTATGGGAGAAAAAAATGGTCGGCTTATATCGACTAAAATTATCATTACGATGATAACTCCGCAATAAAATGACTTTACTTGCTTTCCCCTCTCCAAGTAACCCATAAAGAAGAAGAGAAAGAGGTAATATAATATAACAGCAACAAATGACATAGAGCCTGCAACCAAAGGATAATGTAGATAGTTATCTATTTTTCCAATACCAAGCAACACCTGTTCATGAACGACAATAAACAACTGATCGATAATTGAGGATATGGTGGATATAGGAGACGTAAATAAAAGCATTAATAAAGTGGGAATAACAAAGAATGTAAAGTATGGAACAATGAAAAGGTTGAGTAAAATGGATAATGGTTGGAGTATGTGGAAGTAATGAAATAGTAGCGGAATTATCATCATTTGCGCAATGAAACTAATAAGTAGCATCTGTTTGATTGAAGATTTTGTTCGGGATAAGCATTTCCTCGAAAGCAATAATCCAAAGGTTACCATAAATGAGAGTTGAAATCCCACATGATATATAATCAGCTTATCAAATAGAATTAGCACAATAAATGTAATACTAAGTACATCTGTAACACTGATTTTCCATTTGGTTTTATGGAGGATGATAAAAAATATAGCCATGATACTGGCTCGCCATACAGAGGGTTCCCCTCCAGCCATCAGCGCATAGACAGGCAGAAATAGCAGCATTCCCCATTGCGCGTACTCTTTTGTGAAAAGGTTTGTCCTAACTAAAAGAAAATAAGTAATGGTTATCATTAATCCAACATGCAGGCCTGAGATTGCCAATAGATGACTTAATCCCCATTGTCGAAACAATTCAATCGTATCTTTAGCTAAAAAAGATTTATCTCCAAATAATAATGCAAGTATCCAGGCAGCAGTTCCATCACTTATATTTCCGTTAACGTAATCAAGCATGGATGCTCTTATTTGATATATATGATGTAAAAATCCCGTACCTTCTAGACAATCTAACTCGTCTAAACTTGTGATAATGGATTGATAAGAAATCCCTTGCTTATTCGCATATCCTTGATAATCAAATTGACCGGGATTCGTCGCTGGCTTAGGGATATCCAGTAACGTAGAAATCCGACAGGTGGATCCATATGCTATGTGCGGATAGTTGCTGGCCACATGCACTGGATTGTCTGGGAAATACAACATAGAAACTTTGCTATCTGTATTTGCAATTTGAAAGATAAATGATATTTTTTCGGGTTCTACTTGAATAGGAGTAATGATTGTACCTGTTAATTCTTTATCTTGAGGAGGCTGTTTATGGTTAATTTCAGTGGTTTCTATTCGAGGGATAAAAAAGGAAAAGAATATAAGGGAGATGAGGGATAGTACAAACGGCATTGCACATATCCTTCTCCTATAAAATAAATAAAATAACCAAACAAGAAATACTGCAGCAATAATCGGGTGATTCATCCATTTCATCAAGCTACTTACAACGACAGCCAATGCAGGAAAATGCCAGAATCCTTTCACATGATTCTCCTTTATCGTAAATTAAATAAATCAAATGCTTTATTTTTCCATTTCTGCAATTCATTACGATCAATTTCTTCATTTTCTAGCTTCTGTATTAAATTTTGAATGTAATGCTGTTTTTCCAGATAATTTGTATCAACTGTCAAATAATCAAGCTCTACCTTCTTGGTAATAACTCCAGCCTCAGCAAACAACTCGATAGCATAATCATTATTATGATAATCCTCTGCATAATAAACAGTATTGATTCCTGCTTGAATTAATTGCTTACAGCATTGCAGGCATGGGAAGTGTGTTACATAGATATCTGCATTCTCGGTAGGAACACCAAATTTAGCGCATTGCAATAATGCATTTGCCTCAGCATGAATCGTACGTACACAATGCCCGTCGACAACATAACAACCTTCATCAATACAATGAACACTTCCCGAGACACTTCCGTTATAGCCTCCAGCAATAATTCGTTTATCTCTTACAATTGTTGCCCCTACCATTAGTCTAGTACATGTACTGCGTAATGAGAGTAAATGACTTTGCGCCATAAAATATTGATTCCATGAAATTCGTTCCATCATTATTCCCCTTTATGTATTTTTTGAAATCATTCATTTTCAGTTATGGAATTTGAATCTCTTCCTGAAATACTTCAATTGTTTTCTCGCCAATTCCAGAAACGTTTAGTAGATCGTCTATTGTGGTAAATGGCCCGTTTTCTTCTCTGTATCTTACAATTGCCTCTGCCTTTGCTGGTCCAATCCCACTCAAACTCTCAATTTCTTCTACCGAGGCTTGGTTTATACGCAATTTCTCGTTCGTCTCCGTACCTGACAATGACGATGAATAATCACTTTCACTATCTGCAACTGAAATAACCATTTCGTCCTGTACTTTTTGCGCAAGGTTTACTTGGGACTCATCTGCATTTTTAGTAAACCCTCCAGCTACTTCTATTGCATCGATCACACGATCTTCCACTTCCAACTCATAGACACCTGGTTTATTTACTTCACCTTTTACATCCACAACGACAGTACTTGTGTCCTCTACCTGATTCGTACGATTACTGTTCACCGTATCTGTCGGATCAATCGGCTCGCTAGTATCAATGATTTTTGCATCTTCATCACCTGTATCTTTATCTCCGATCATAAGAAGTAAAATGATTATGACAACTGGAATACCAATAAAGAAAAGTACTTTTTTTAATATATTAGAGTACAAATGTTCACCTCCTTTTTGAGGAATAGAAGGAATTTATTTCATTTCTCCTACTTAAAATTCGACATGCTTAACTTGTTTTCCTTTTTAAGAAAAAAAACCGGAAATACAGATTATTCCGGTTTCTTCTCAGCTGAAAAGAAAATTCTTGCTGTATTATTATTTAAACTATCTGCTTTTAATGAAAAATCACCATATACTTTAATATTTTCAAAACCTGACTCATTCAATATTTTTTTATAAATTTCTACAGGAAATGTTCGTTGATGATGTTCCTCTTCAAATCGATGGTATAAATTGTCCTTATCCCTTACAAAAAAAGTTAACTGATGGAACATTTCACCAGGCTGTGTTCCTTCTGCACAAAACCAAATATAAGAAGCATCTTCCGTAACATCAGCGAATGTTTCCCCAAAATAATTATCAGTAATATAGCTAAGCGCGTGAACATCAAATAAAAATAGCCCACCTGGATCGAGTGCTTCGTTTATATTTATAAATGTATCTCTTAAGGAAGCTTCTGACGTAATATAATTAATGACATCACAGTAACTGACTATAGCATCAAGCCCCTGAAGGCCTACAAGACTTCGCAAATCTTGACAAATCCACTGGATAGACATATTTTCTGTAGCAGACTTATGTGCTGCATATGTTAACATATCTGCCGCATAATCTACTCCTGTGACCTGATATCCCTTTTTTGCCAATCGGATTGCTATTTCTCCCGTACCACATCCTAAATCAGCGATCGTCCCAACTTCTCGTTGTCTTGATTTAAACTGAGCTTCCGTAAATGCTACCCATTGATCATAAGGGGCATCTTCCATTAACAGGTCATAAACATTCGCCATTTTTTCGTAAGCCATTACTATTTGTTGTCCTCCAATTGCAATGAGACTGGAGCTGCATCTCCCCAAAGACGCTCTAAATTATAGTAGCTTCTTTCATCCTTATGAAATATATGACAAACGACATCACCTATATCCACTAAAATCCATCTAGCCTGTTCAAATCCCTCTAAACGTTTCAAGGAAATATCGTTCTCTTCCATCTTATCCTTAATCCCCCTTGCTATTGCTTGCACTTGTCGTTCATTACTTCCATGGCATATTAAAAAATAGTCCGCTACTAATGATACTTCGTTCATATCAAGTGCAATAATGTCCTCAGCACGTTTATCATCACACGCTTCGGCTGCAAGTTGTATAATTGTCTTATTTTCCATTAATGGTTACCTCCGTTAACTCTTCTTATTAAATCATTGTACGTATGAAAGGTGTCAGGATAAATGGCAGTATTCTTGTTCATTAAGAATCGAATCGTATTTGCTGATGCCATTAAGCACGCATGTACCAAGTCGACCTTTGCCATCTCCCGCACCTTATCTATACCTGGAAATTTTCTACCGGGTTCTATATAATCAGCTAAAAATATTATCATTTCTAGGTTACTCATATGAGCTCTTCCTGTTGTATGGTAATGAATAGCATTTTGGATATCTATATCCTTTACACCGAATTCTTTCTCAATAAGCAATGCTGCTACTGGACCATGCCATAATTCATGATGATAATCTAATAAGTCTTTAGGTAAATAGGACGTTACTATCCATCGCGCAAGCTCATCCCTCGATCGATATTTCGCGTAATCATGGAAGACGGCTGCAAGTTCTGCTTTTTCAACTTTTTCACCATATAACAAAGCAAGCTCTTTTGCTGTTTCCGCCACGCGTAACGAATGCTCATAGCGAGCTGTTGTTAAGTGTGGCTTCACGATGTCCTTTGCTATCTCAATTTTCATATAAGTGATTCTCCTTAATATAGTTATAAACGGAGTCAGGTAGTAAATAGTGAATGGTTTCACTACGTTCTAACCGTTCCCTTAATAACGTAGAGGAAATCTCTATTAATGGGATGTCTACTTCCACTATTGGATAATGTGT
This sequence comes from Virgibacillus salarius, assembly GCF_039521925.1. NCBI lineage: Bacteria > Bacillati > Bacillota > Bacilli > Caryophanales > Bacillaceae > Virgibacillus > Virgibacillus salarius. The sequence goes on from NZ_BAAACY010000085.1 coordinate 7,268, forward strand.
TTGTAAAGAATGAGTAGACCGTTTAACACCAACAAATTGGATTAGTTGCATTAACTCATCAATTCGTTCCCATTTTGGTAAATATTCAACCATATCCGCGCCAATAATGAAATAAAATGTTTTATGAGGATGATTTTTCTTTAATTCCTTTATCGTATCAATTGTATAAGACTTTCCAACACGGTTGATTTCGACTGGATTCACCTTAAAATACCTATTATTCTCAATAGCTAAATGTACCATTTCCAGTCGATTGTTCGGGCTTGTTTTAACATCTTCTTTGTGCGGAGGTGTATAAGATGGGATAAACCACACCTCATCCAATTCAAGCGAAATCCGAACCTCTTCAGCAATGATCAAATGACCAATATGCGGTGGGTCAAACGTTCCTCCTAAGATACCAATACGCTTCATCAATAAACACCTTTTACGGAAGACGAATCTGTTTGTTTTCTGTAGATTCTTTATACAATACGATATTATTCCCAATTATTTGCACGATCTCTGCGTCCGTTCCAGTTGCTAATTGCTCAGCAACGGTGTCTTTATCATCCATACAATTTTGTAAGATACTCACTTTTAACAGTTCTCTTTTTTCTAGTGCATCCTCAATTTGATCAATCATATTTTGATTCACACCTATTTTACCAACTTGGAAAATAGGCTTCAGTTGATTTGCTTGTGCTCGTAAAAAACGTTTTTGCTTACCTGTTAACATATTATCTTCCTTCCAGTATAAGTTGTAATTCTTGATCCATGCGTTCCATTGGTGGCTTTATGCCTGTCCATATTTCATAAGCATATTGTGCCTGATATAGCAACATCGTATGTCCAAAATGCAGAGAAAAACCATAACACTTTGCCTGTGTCAGCAAATTTGTTTCGATCGGTTGATAGATAATATCACTAACAATCGTGTCGTTTGGCTTTGTGTTTTTAATTTCAATGATTGATTTATCAGCATACGGTTTCATGCCTACAGAGGTGGTTTGAATAACTACATCATATTGATCAATTTGTTTTTCAACGCTTTCCAATGGCATTACCTGTGACTGCACCTGATATAATCTTATTATATCAAGCGCTTTTTCCTTTGTACGGTTTGCTATGTCTATCGTTGTAAAGCCAGCATCCTGCAATGCAGCATAAATTCCTCTTGCAGCACCACCTGCCCCTAAAATAAGCGCACGTCTATCTGCTTTAGAAAAAAGGCGTGGATATTTACTTTTAAGAGATCGTACATATCCAATACCATCCGTATTATATCCAATCCATTTCCCATTCTTATTACGTACCGTATTTACAGCACCAATTGCCTTTGCCGTATGATCCACTTCGTCAAGAAATGGGATGATTTTTTGTTTGTAAGGAACAGTAATGTTAAATCCATGTAGTTCTTTTTGTCTAAACGCATTTATTTTTTCGCTAAATGACCCTTCAGGATTAATTTCGTAAATCTCATATTCTCCATCTATATGGGTTCGTTTCATAAATTCTTTATGAATCCACGGTGATAATGAATGGGCAATTGGATAACCAATCAATCCAAACCGATACACATTATTTCTCCCCTTCCTAGTTAAACGAATTTCTAATTGATACAGATACACCCTTCGGACTATGGGCTGTTACAGAGGCACCATTTCCTTGAATAGACACCCACCCAAGCCCCGGAAACACAATATCCTTCTTATCTGCTGAAATCCGAAAATCGCTTGGTGTTAAATTAGGAAGTTTTTCTAATGTTTTTTCATTTGGTGGCGATAACAGCTCGCCTAAATGATTTTCATATAAATGCTCGGCATTTTCAAGCTTTGTACGATGAATGGGCAATTGATTGGAAAAGTAGCAAACGAATGACTGCCGCGCTCCTTTGATAAAGTCCAATCTAGCGAGTCCACCAAAAAACAATGTTTGACCGGCATTTAATTGATAAACCCTTGGTTTGATTTCTTTATTAGGAGAAATTGCTTTTAAATCAGGCGGAGATATATAGTGCGCCATCTGTTGTTTATTAACAATTCCCGGAGTATCTATTAATGTAGAATGATCATCTAATGGTATCTTAATGAATCCTAACGTTGTACCTGGAAAATAAGAGGTAGTAATAACCTCACTGTAGCCAGTAGATTGCTTTATTAAGCGATTAATAAATGTTGATTTTCCAACATTTGTTGTTCCAACAATATACACATCCTTATTTTGTCGATAGGCTTCTATTTGATTTGTCAGCTCTTCCATACCATGGCCTTTTGTAGAAGAAATCAAGAATACATCTTTTATGCGAATCCCATTCTCTTTTGCTTGTGAACGTAACCACTGCATTAATTTTCGCTTATTTACCGATTTTGGAAGTAGGTCCATTTTATTTCCAACTAAAATTATAGGGTTATCGCCAACAATACGAGGCAGGCTATTAATCAAGCTGCCATCCACATCAAATATATCAATAACATGTACGATCAGCCCATCTGTTTCTCTTATAGTACTAACCATTGATAGGAAATCATTATCTGTCATCGCGACATCCTGTATTTCATTATAGTGCTTTAAACGGAAGCATCGTTGACATAAAATATCTTCCTTTTCCAAAGAGGATTGTGGTGTATATCCAGGTTGATTCTTATCTGTTGTCTGTATCTCTGCACCACAGCCCTGACAGTATAGTGTTTCCAATCTTATTCCTCCCAGCTAATTTTTCCCTTTTTACGCATATATGAAAGAATCCGTCGTTCAATTCTACGATTAAATCTTGTTATCTTACCGTCTGTTTGCACAATAGGGACAACAAGAATTGTGTAAAACCCAGCAAAATTCCCTCCAAGTACATCAGTCAATATTTGGTCTCCTACCACTACAATCTCTTCTTTCTTTAAACCCATCTTTTTAGCAGTGGTTCTAAATGCTTTACTCAACGGTTTTCTTGCACTAAATACAAATGGTGTATCTAATGGCTCTGAAAACACCTTTACTCGTTCTTGATTATTGTTCGATATAATTGTTACTTTAATCCCATGCTCTTTCATTAGTTTAAACCACTGAACTACTTCAGATGTTGCTTCTTTAACATCCCAAGCTACCAGGGTATTATCTAAATCCGTGATGATCCCCTTAATCCCTTTTTCTTTTAATACGTCGGGATGGATATCAAAAATACTTTTTACATGTTCATTAGGCAGAAATTTTCTTAACACACTTACACCTCTTTATAGTCTATCTACTAGCAGTATTCATACGAATCTCCATTATAACCTTATCCTATAACAACTTTCTACAATAATAAAGCGAAACTTCATTCTAATGTTAAGAACAAAGGCAAAAACGTCACCTCCTGTGACAACGCCTTTGTGACCCACATCCTATAGAGCCGAGCTTATCGGACATTCACTAGCAGTTATCTCCATACCATGTGTGATTTATTATCAAGACGAAACTTTGTCGATGATAAACCCTTATCATGTAGACAAGTACAACTAGAAATCCTTGATCTATGTCATTTCATCAAGAAGTATGTATGTTCACCCGAAAATATGAATAAATCGTTCGACAAATACCTTCATTTTTTGCATTGTGGATAACTTTATTAACAATTTTCGAGTTGATGTAATAATGTTTGTAAGGATTTTTTTGAGTTTGTACACAGGTTATCTACAGTCAAATGTAGATAACTTCTGCCTTGTCCTGCTTGTTAGAACATGGTAAATTTATATTAACTTAAATCCAGAAGATTCCCACTCTTAGGAGGGCTGTATTTATGGAACATTTGTCAGACGAATTATTACTTGAATCATACTTTACAGCAAATGAATTAAATTTAAGCCCCGATTTCCTCTCCCTGATTGAAGAAGAGATTCATAGAAGACGATTATCACATAAAATAAAAAATATAAAATCAGGTTAAAAAAAATAATGTATTATAAATATGAAGAAACACGAAAACCCTTGAAGAATTTGCGAATCCTAAGGGTTTTTTATTTTTATTGATAATTTAATGTGTTAAACTATTTCTTGGATAAATGATTACATATGGTAGTATCAAAGCCATACTTATCAACCAATTTACCTACTTTTTTTAAAAAGTAGATTTAGAAAAACTAGACCCTAGCAAGATGTCATTTCCCCGATGGATATGTACCACTTTCAGTCATTCTCTAATTTCTGTAATGGAATAAGCAATAACGTACAAATTAATAACAACAGCATTGATATTTTTGAAGGAGGAATCCCGTTCGATGATCTTAGCAGTACTAGTTCCGCTTCTTATTGCATGCTTTATTCCTGCATTAAGTAAATTAAAAGCAAAAATACATACAGGAATTTTTGTATTCTTTGTTCCGTTCATTATTTTTCTTTATTTTGTTCAATTTGTAGGAAATGATTTCTCACCACAAATAGAGCAGTATAGTTGGATACCATCCTTAGGTATAAATTTAGATTTTTACTTAGATGGCCTAAGTTTATTGTTCGTACTATTAATTAGTGGTATTGGTTCATTGGTCGTACTCTATTCCATCTATTATTTACATAAGTCGGAGCGATTAGGACATTTTTATGTTTACCTTCTTATGTTCATGAGTGCAATGCTTGGTGTCGTTTTATCTGATAATATCTTTGTGCTTTATACATTTTGGGAGCTAACATCTATATCTTCCTTCTTGTTGATTGGTTATTGGCATTTCAAGGAGCGGTCACGGTATGGAGCATTAAAATCCATGCTTATCACTGTATTTGGTGGATTAAGTATGTTGGGCGGTTTCATTTTATTATATGTAGTAACTGGTACAACCAGCATCCAAGAAATGATCAGCCAGGTTGATGTCATTTTAGATAGCAATTACTTACCATTGATTTTAGGATTTATTTTATTAGGAGCATTTACAAAATCGGCTCAATTCCCATTCCATATTTGGCTACCAGATGCAATGGAAGCACCTACACCAGTAAGTGCCTATCTCCACTCGGCGACGATGGTAAAGGCTGGGATATTTTTAATAGCCAGATTTTCTCCCATATTCTCTAGCTATGAATGGTTCTTTTTGATTGTAAGTATAGTCGGGATTATCACTCTTTGTTGGGGATCGTATATGTCTGTCAGACAAACGGATTTAAAAGCTATTCTTGCTTTTTCAACAATTAGTCAGCTCGGAATGATTATGGCAATGCTTGGATTTGGTACAACAATTGCCGTTTTCGCAGCTGTGTTCCATATTTTAAATCATGCTACATTTAAAGGCAGTCTATTTATGATTGCTGGAATTGTGGATCACGAGACAGGTACAAGGGATATCCGCAAGCTCGGTGGTTTAGCTACATTTATGCCAATTACAGCAACACTAGCTATATTTGCAACATTTTCAATGGCTGGAGTTCCTTTACCTTTTCTTAATGGTTTCTACAGTAAAGAACTCTTCTTTGATGCTGGTATTCAGTTAGATAATTCAGGATTCTGGTCACAAGCCATTCCCTATTTAGCAGTTCTTGGTAGTATTTTTACATTTGTATATTCGATGTACTTATTTTTTGGAACCTTTACGGGGAAAAAGCATCTTGAACAACTGCCTAAAAAACCACATGAAGCGCCTTTTGGTATGCTTGTTTCACCTATCATCTTAGTGCTTGGCGTTATTCTGATTGGACTATTGCCTAATATGGCAAACGCTCCATTCTTGCAGCACGCTGCAGAAGCTATTAATGGCGACACAGAGTTTTATAAAGTTAAGTTTTGGCATGGTTGGGATTCTCCTGCGTTTAGAATGTCACTCGTTGTTGTTACATTAGGTATTATTCTGTTTGTAACACGAAAAAGATGGCAAGCTGTTTATCAAGTATTACCTGGAAAGGCAAGCTTTAATAAGGTGTACGATGCAATTGTAGCCAACATGGATAGCGTATCTCGATCTGTAACTAATTTCTACATGACAGGCTCATTAAAAACATATATGTCTCTAATTCTTGGAACAACACTCGTTGTCTCCTTCTTCGTTATGTTCGTAAGTAACGGCTTTACTGTTAGTACAGATCAATTAGCTGATATATCATTTATTGAAATTGCAGTTGTTCTTATTATGATTATTGCTGCTATTGGAACAATATATATGAATCATAATGTAGCGGCGGTACTTGTGCTAGGTGTTGTTGGCTTTGGAGTGGCGATTTTATTTGTCATTTATCGAGCCCCAGACATCGCTTTAACACAATTAGTCATTGAAACAGTGTCCGTAGCATTGTTCTTATTATGCTTCTACCACCTTCCAAAACTAAGGAAATCAACGGATTCAGCTAAAACAAAGACAATGAATGCGATTATTTCCATTGGGTTTGGTGCGTTGATTACGATGGTAGCTATTTCTGCTCATAGCAGCAGGTGGTTTGAATCTATATCTGATTATTTTGTGGAGAATTCCTATAAACTCGGTGGCGGCGATAATATTGTTAATGTAATTCTTGTAGACATGCGTGGGTTGGATACATTATTTGAGATCGCTGTGCTTGGAATTGCAGCACTTGCGATATTTGGCCTCATTAAAAATAAAAAGAATAAGGAGGCAGAATAAATATGGAAATTATCACTTCTATTTTAGCGGGAGTGTTATTTGCAACGGCTATCTATAATATTTTACAGAAGCAATTACTTCGGATAGTAATTGGTACGGCTTTGCTGTCTCACGGAGCACATATACTCATACTTACTATGGGTAGATTAAAAACAGGGCAGCCTCCTATTCTTACTGAAGGAATTTCCGACTATACAGATCCATTGCCACAGGCATTAATCCTAACGTCTATCGTTATTAGCTTTGGTGTCACAAGTCTGCTATTAGTATTGGCCTATCGTACGACGAAAGAAAATAATACAGACAATATGGAACAATTAAGGGGTAACGAAAATGAGTAATTTAGCAGTATTACCAATCATCATTCCATTGATATCAGCAGTGATTCTAATATTCTTTAATCAAAAAGTAAAGGTATCAAGAGCACTTTCAAAACTGTTTTCTTTAATAAGTCTAGGAACTTCTAGTTATATCACTTGGTATGTATTCAATAATGGTACGATTATCTTGGAAACAGGGGATTGGCTAGCTCCATATGGTATTATCCTTGTTATGGACGGATTAGCAGCTATATTAGTGTTAACAACTAACATTATTGCTGTTGCATGTGCATTCTATGCACCTAACGCTGGATTAGAAAAAAGGGAAACGTTTTATTTCTATCCCTTTTTCTTCTTCCTTATAACTGGAGTATCTGGAGCGTTTATTACCGGCGACCTATTTAACCTCTTTGTATTTTTCGAGGTTTTACTTATGGCTTCCTACGGCCTGATCGTTCTTGGAGGTGGAAAAGTACAGCTAAGAGAATCACTTAAATATTTATTGATTAACTTGTTTTCCTCCATGCTTTTCGTTACTGCAGTAGCGTTTCTTTATGCTGTTGTAGGTACTGTAAATATGGCTCAGATTGCTCAAAGAGTTCAAGAGGTTGAACAACAAGGGATCTTAACTACTATTGGAATATTGCTGTTCTTTGTATTTGCTACGAAAGCGGCATTATTCCCACTCTATTACTGGCTTCCTAAATCCTACATCGTACCAAATCCTGTCATTTCAGCTCTATTTGGAGCATTATTGACGAAGGTAGGAATATATTCTATTTTACGTGTATTTACTTTGATCTTTGTTCATAAAACGGATATGACACATGAGATGTTTATTTGGATCGCTGGTCTATCTATGATTTTTGGTGTAATTGGCGCACTTTCAACTTCTAATATTAAATTAATTATTGCTTATAACATCATTCCTGCTATAGGTTTTATTATCTTAGGGATTGGATTATTAAATCAGGATGGAATTAGTGGTTCTATCTACTACCTGATTAACGATATGATCATTAAATCCGTCTTATTTTTACTTGTCGGAGTAATTGCATATGTTGCAGGGACTTCTGACTTGCGAAAAATGGGTGGACTCATTCACTATTATCCATTCTTAGGATGGCTCTTGTTCGTTTCGGCGTTAGTATTAGCAGGTTTACCTCCGTTCAGTGGTTTTATTGGTAAGCTACTATTACTAAAAGGCGCATTCGAGCAAGGAGAAATCGCCATTGTTATTATCGGTCTAATTACTAGCCTGTTGATCCTCTACTCTGTTGTTAAAATATTTATTAACGGGTTTTGGGGAGATAAAGAAACGATGGCGGAACTACCTAAAAAATCTACCAAAGGGCTTCTCGCACCAGTTGTTGGCCTGCTAGCTCTTTCTGTGATATTAGGTGTTGGAGCAGAATTTTTCTATCCGCATATCGAGTCAATTGCCACTTATTTACTTGATCCGGAAATCTACATTGATTCTGTATTAAAGGAGTAATTCATTATGGCCTTTCAGATTGTAATTAACTTAATTATTGCATGCATGTGGATGTTCTTAAGTGAATCTTATTCTGTTCCTAGTTTTATAGCTGGTTATATATTAGGTATACTTCTCCTACTGCTTCTAAGACGTTTCGTACCGGATACATTCTATTTACGACGCGTTATGAAAATCCTACGATTGATTATGCTGTTTATAAAAGAGCTTTTTTCATCCAATATGGATATCGTAAAATTAGTGTATACACCTAAACCAGATATAGAGCCAGGAATCTTTGAGCTACCGACCGAGCTTAAAAGCAATTGGGAGATTACCTTACTTGCAAATTTAATCTCGCTTACACCTGGCACACTTTCCGTTGCAGTTTCACGAGATAATACAAAGCTATTTATTCATGCAATGGATATTGATGATAGTGATGAATCCATTCAGTCCATTAAGAATACCTTTGAAAAAGCAATTATGGAGGTGACAAGATGACAGATCTTTTAACTACGACAGAGCAGATACTTCATGTTGTTGTCATTATATGCTTTATCGGAATTGCAATTTCATTGGCCCTTTTATTATATCGTGTGATTGCAGGTCCCACACAACCAGATCGCGCTGTTGCACTAGACACAATTGGAATAAATCTGATGGGCCTTGCAGGATTAATGGCTATATTTATTGTCACAACAAAATTAAACGATGTTATCTTGCTAATCGGGATCTTAGCATTTCTGGGGACACTTGCCATCGCAAAATATCTAGAAAAGGGTGTTATTATTGATAGAGACTTGGATTAGCATTATCTTGAATATACTTGTTATCTTATTTGTTTTAGTTGGTACGTTCTTTATCTTATCTGCTTCGATTGGAATTGTACGATTTCCCGATGTCTACACAAGACTTCATGCAGCTACAAAAGCTTCCACATTAGGAATTGCTTGTATACTTATTGGTGCTTTTCTTTATCTATACCTAGAGCATTCAATTGTAAGTGGTAAATTACTTCTAGCTATCGTATTCATTCTTTTAACAGCGCCAGTATCTGCACATATGATTGGCAGAGCAGCACACTCATATGGAGTGAAGCCGCATCTTAAAAACCGAAGAGATGCTTATCAAGATGCTATTGATAGTTACTCTAAACAACAAAATAATTAAAATAAGAAGTGACGTCCTTGCAAAGGCAGTCACTTCTTTTTGTTTAATAAATTAGTTTTTCGTTGGGCAATATAAAAGCATTAGCAAATGAGGGAGGCATCATGTTGAAAACAACTGAGTTACTTGAGTGCCTTAAAATCAAACAGGTAATTGGACACCTTCCAAACCAAATTAAGAGTATACACCATGATTCCCGAAACGTACAAAACAAATCACTATTTGTTTGTATTTCTGGATTTACTGTTGATGGGCATGATTATTATCGTGATGCATTAAAAAAAGGAGCTCAGGTTATTGTCGCTAACCGTAGCCTTACAATTGACCTAGAAAAAAACGCGCTTATCATTGTTCCTGATACAATTAAAGCCTTGGCTAAATTAGCTAATACGTTTTATCACTTTCCCTCCAATAAGTTAAATATATTTGGAGTTACTGGCACAAATGGCAAAACAACGGTAACTAGTTTAATACATGATATGCTCCGTAAATTAAATCAAAAAACTGCTGTGGCTGGTACAAATGGTATGCTTATTAATAAGCACTATTTTCAGACAGCAAATACGACTTGTGATGTTTTAACCAACCAACAATTACTTCATCGTGCATATCAGGAAGGTGTAGATCATGTTATTATGGAGGTATCATCCCAAGGCCTATCCCAAGGGAGATTATCAGGAATTAATTTTGATGTGGCTGTCTTCACAAACCTTTCTCAGGACCATCTTGATTATCACCACACCATGGAAAACTATGGTTATGCTAAGGGAATATTGTTTGCACAGTTAGGTAACGATATGACTTCACCAAAATATGCTGTACTAAATTGTGATGATCCTTGGTGGAAGACATACAATTATTTCACATCTGCAGAAGTCATTACTTACAGCATATATACCGATGCTATTTTCAGAGCAACGAATATAAATTATCATACAGATACTACCGAATTTACCCTGCAATCACCAGAAGGAAAGCATTTGATTCAGAGCAATCTGTTAGGAGAGTTTAATGTTTATAATACATTGGCAGCCTTGGCATCCCTTTATGTAAAGGGTTATTCGATAACAACATTAGTTCCTCTATTGCGTGGTATGTCCACCATAAAAGGTAGGATGGAAAGGATAAATGTGGAAGCCCCTGTAACCATCTACATTGATTATGCTCATACGCCTGATGCAATTGAAAAATGCGTTCATGCCGTCAGGTCTTCAAAGAATAGTGAACAACAATTAATTATGGTGGTTGGTACAGGAGGAGAACGTGATAAGGAAAAACGACCACTTATGGGCGAAAAAGCCTCCCAAGCTGACACCGTAATTCTAACCATTAACGATCCACGTAATGAGGATAGCAATAAGATACTTACAGATATGGAGAAAGGGATGTTACACAACAATTATTCGTTAATTCCTGATCGCAAACAGGCTATAAAGCAAGCGATTCAACTTAGTAAACCTGGAGATATCATCGTCATCGCTGGAAAAGGTCGAGAAAACTATCAAATTATTGGAGATAAGAAATATCCACACAGTGATGCTTCATTAGCTATAGAACAAGTTAAAATAACATATCCTGATTAAACATCGAGCAGGATAAAAGTACTATATTTAATTAGAATAAAGAAATTAATGCGGACAGACACTTTCCTTCTCCATGATTCATAAAAATAAGGTATAGGCATTAGCCCAGCCTTGTATGGAGGAGGTTGATATAGTTGTCCGGGATATTAAGTGCCCTTGCGCTTCTTATTAAAGAAGCTATGTTTTTTGTGTCCTACGTTAAAAATCATGCTTTTCCTCAGCCTTTACCACCAGAAGAAGAAATGAAATATATTAAGCAGATGCAGGAGGGGGATGAAACTTCAAGGAACAAACTAATTGAACATAACCTTCGATTGGTGGCACATATTGTTAAGAAATTCGAGAATACAGGTGAAGATGCAGAGGATCTAATTTCCATTGGGACAATTGGTCTTATTAAAGGAGTTGAAAGCTACTCCACTGACAAAGGAACAAAGCTTGCAACGTATGCCGCCCGTTGTATAGAAAATGAAATACTTATGCATTTACGTGCCTTGAAAAAAGTGAAAAAGGACGTCTCCCTGCATGATCCGATCGGGCAAGATAAAGAAGGTAATGAAATCAGCTTAATCGATATTTTAGAAGCTGAAAATCAAAACATTATTGAATTTATCCAGTTAAATATGGAAATCGAGAAAATGGAAGATTATTTTTCAATACTTGATAATCGTGAGCGAGAGGTAATTGTTTACCGTTATGGGTTAAATGATCAAAAAGAAATGACACAGCGTGAGATTGCTAAAAAACTAAATATATCAAGAAGTTATGTTTCTCGAATTGAAAAGCGTGCACTAATGAAGGTATTTCATGAATATTATCGAAAAGAAAGAAGAAGGTAGTTTGACACCATCATTCAAAAAGGAGCGAACCCATAGCAGGGTTTAGCGCTCCTTTTCTAGTTCTATTTTAATTTTTCGTTGTTTAGTTGCTAGCAAAATTCCAGATAACACAGTTACAAAAGCAAGCAGCATTAATATCTTCCCATCAGTAGATGGTCTCATGAACGTATTAATAATGGCACCAAGATATAAATAGCTACTTAGTATAAGCAAAGTCCCTATAAAGCGCTGAAAGTCTTTTAATTTAGATTCCAATTCCTTTACCTTTTCATTTACCACCTATATCCCCCCATTTAGTACATATAATAACATAGAATAGATGCACGTTAGAAAGGTAAATATTGGTTGTTTCATAGATTCTTTACAGTTCTTTAACTAAGCTCATAACCATTTCAGCCGCATTGGTTGCAGCTTTTTCTAAGAATTTATCAAAGGATATGGAAGATTCCTTTCCAGCAATATCCGATAACGCACGAATTATGACAAACGGGATATTATACTGATAACAAACCTGCGCAACTGCAGCTGCTTCCATCTCGGCAGCAATCATAGTTGGGAATTTATGACGTACAAAGGCAACTCGGTCTGGATCAGACATGAAGGAATCACCTGTAGCAATTATTCCTTCCTCATAACCTATATCCATTGTATGCATTACTTTTGATGCCTTTGCCACTAAGTTAGTGTCAGCATCATACATCGCCGGCATTCCTGGAACCTGTCCATATGTGTAGTCAAACGCAGTTGCATCTACATCGTGATGAACAACCTGTGTGGAGATGATAACATCGCCCACTTCTAGATTCTTGGAAAACCCACCAGCAGAACCAGTATTTATTACGAACTTTGGTGTAAATCGTTCGTGCATAATAGTCGTAGCCATTGCAGCATTAACTTTACCTATACCAGATTTCAATAGAACAACTTCTCTATCAAATAATTTACCACGGGTAAATATACAATTCGCAACTTTCAATTGTTCTTTATCAGTCATCTTAGACTGTAATAGAGCAACTTCTTCATCCATTGCTCCAATAATTCCAATTGTCATACCTTTTCCTCCATCATCTTGATTATATTAAATATCGACCTCTTGCAACACTTCAACCTTTGTCGGCTGCCAACCTTTATTATCAACCCAAGATAAATATACACGGTAAATCTCTGTATTGTCAGGGTTTGATACAGTTGCCTCTACCTTTTGATCTCCTCCATTACCAACCCAATGTGTCGTCATATTATTCTCAGCTAATCCCGTAGCCATTGCTACTGCTCTACTAATTTCAATTCTATCTTGTGAGCCATCATCATAATTTGTTGTATGTGGACCTTGTTGCTCTGTTCCAATTGGCTCCCAATTGGCTGTATAAGCCTCTACAACATTGTCACCAGAAGGCTCTAGCTGCTCTATTTGTACATCTTCATTTGCATTTTCCGAGTCTTCATCGTTTGATGCTTCATTCTCATCATTTTCAGAAGCATTGTTTTGATCCGTATCATTTGTGGAGTCTTCTTCTTCAACTTTAGTGAAGTGATCGCCACTCTCATCATTGCCATCTTTTTCAGTGTCATTTTGCTCTGTCTCGTTACCAGACTTACTCTCTTCTTCTTTAGCAGCCTCATCGTCACCACCGAACATCCAAAAACCAATTAATACAATAAGTAAAACTGCACCAAGCACAAGCAAAAGTGAGATAGACTTTGTATTTTTTCTGCGCTTTTCAAATTTATCTACTCTTGATACTCTATCAAATTCACTCATGTTTTCAGCCCTCCCATATTTACTCTACTATGATATCATATTTATGTTATAGAATTATATGATAGAGACATTACAAAATATTAGTAGTCATAATTTCCTACCAACAGAACGACCGATTACTGATCCCCAGTCGATCATCCATTAACCTCTTATTGAAGGAATTTAAAATGAAAAAACCCCCCCTTTTCAAGTAAGTGTAACACCAACTATTTTACACTACTACATAAGGGGGGAATATTACACCATGATCTTTTTATACAACAACCATATAGATATAAAAATTAATCTACATTTACAATTTTAACTTGAATCTCTCCACCAGGTGTAGCTACAGTTACTTCAGAACCAATTTCTTGTCCAAGTAAACTTTGAGCCATTGGGGAATCATTTGAAATTTTCCCTTCAAACGGATCAGCTTCAGCGCTCCCTACTATCGTGTATGTTTCTTCTTCACCATCTGGAAGCTCTTGAAACGTTACCGATTTCCCTAGTGATACAATATTCGGATTATCATTATCGTTTTCAATGATTACTGCATTACGAATCATTTTTTCCACTTGTGCAATACGTGATTCGACAAATGCCTGATCATCCTTCGCAGCATCATACTCCGAATTCTCGGAAAGATCTCCAAAATCACGAGCAACTTTTATACGTTCAACAACTTCTTGTCGTCTATCCGTTTTTAAATAATGTAGTTCTTCTTCTAACTTTTCTTTCCCCTCTTGTGTCATATAGTAACTTTTCTCTGTAGCCATTCTAAACACTCCTTTTTATTCCTTCAGCATCTAAAGAGAATTTTCACTTTTGGAGTCTCATAATAACCCCCAGTTAATAAAAAACATTGAGCTGAGCTTATATCAATAACGGAGCCAATGTAAACGCTCCATTATACCAAAATTGTACTAATCATTACTATGGCAGACTTTGTACAAATTTTCAATACTTTTCCTAAATTTGTTTATGTTGATTTTTATAAAGTATCGTTTCTATTTTCGTAGCCATAATGTCGATTGCTACGTGATTTTGTCCGCCTTCTGGGATAATAATATCGGCATATCGCTTGGTTGGTTCAATAAATTGTAAGTGCGATGGCCTTACATTGTTAATATATTGATCGATGACAGAGTCTAGAGATCTTCCGCGTTCATTTATATCCCGCATCAATCTGCGAATAATACGTAAATCTGCATCTGTATCAACATATACTTTTATATCCATTAAGTCAACAAGACGAGGATCCTCTAATATCAGGATGCCTTCTAAAATAATAACATCTTTCGGCTTTACCTTTATTACTTCTTTCGATCGTGTATGAACCTTGTAATCGTACACTGGCTTTTCGATTTCTTTTCCATTTAATAGATCGTATATATGACTAATTAATAAATCATTATCAAATGCTAAAGGATGATCGTAGTTCGTATTTAATCGCTCCTCAAATGGCAAATGACTTTGATCTTTATAATAATAATCCTGTTCAATAACAAGAATGGTTTGATCTGAAAAACGTTGACATATGGAACGAGTAACAGAAGTTTTACCACTACCACTCCCCCCAGCAACGCCAATAACCACTGGTTTATCTTGCATAGATACGGTACCCCCTTCTAGTGTTTCTTTAAACTAATAG
This sequence comes from Virgibacillus salarius, assembly GCF_039521925.1. Taxonomy (NCBI): domain Bacteria; kingdom Bacillati; phylum Bacillota; class Bacilli; order Caryophanales; family Bacillaceae; genus Virgibacillus; species Virgibacillus salarius. The sequence continues at coordinate 22,603 of NZ_BAAACY010000085.1, forward strand.
CAACACCGTCTCCGATAGGTACAATAGTGGTTGTAAAATCAGGATGATGCATAAGCCATTCGTTGTAATGATGAATTTTTTTGACCATATTTTTAAATCTTGCTGGAGCTAATTCTGGTTGTGCAACATACCCTCTAAACAAGACATTATCCGTAATAATTAGTCCATCCCTTGCAAGTAAAGGAACCGATTGCTCAAAAAACTTTTGATACTGCCCTTTAGCTGCATCGATAAATATTACATCAAAAAATGAATCATTTTGCAACTCATTTAGTTTATCGATGGCATCTCCTAGGATAACATCTATTGTACTAGACTTCCCTTGCTTTTCTATGTTCATAACAGCTTCCTGGTAACGCTGTTCATTTTTTTCAATTGTTATTATTTCACAATCTGGTGCTACTTCTGCCATTCTTAAAGCAGAATATCCAATTGCTGCTCCAATCTCCAATATTCTCTTCGGTTTCTTTAATTGAAGTATGTGCAGCATAAAATCCATACTTAGAGGCTCCATAATAGGTACATGATTTTGCTTTGCTTCCTTTTCTAATTGCTGAACAAATGAAGTTGTAGCAGGTAAAATGTTCAATAAGTAGTGTATTACTTGTTCGTTCATAAAATGACCTCTTTTTCAGAATGAAATCTCGATACCAAGATTACATATTTTATCATAAATTAAATGAAGGGTAAATATATCGGAAGCATCCCCCTTCTCAGCTTATGAGATAGGGGGATGAGACTTTAATCGATATACTTCTGTTTATTTTCATTATGTTCATCTAATGTTTTTGCATAATAAATATTTCCTTCTCCATCATGGAGGAAATATAAGAAATCTGATTGCTCTGGATTAAGCACTGCCTTTAAGGAGCTTTCGGCATAGCTTCCAATTGGCCCAATCGGTAAGCCCTCCGCATAGTAAGTGTTATAAGGAGACTCTACTTCTAAATCCTCATATAATACACGATCCTTATGTTTTCCTAAAGCGTACAATACGGTTGGATCTGTTTGTAGCTTCATTCCTTCCTCTATACGATTATAAAACACACCGGCAATTTTTTTCCGCTGTTTTGCAGTGCTCGCTTCTTTTTCAACAACCGAGGCAAAGGTAACAGCTTCATGAACCGAATAATCAGTTTCACTAATTTCGTTTAAATAATCGGATAACACAGCATCTGTTTTCTTCAACATTTCATTGATAACTGCTTCTACGCTTGGCTTCTCTTCATAGAAATCATATGTTGATGCAAATAAATACCCTTCTAATGGATGACGAATCTCAGTATTTAGAATTTCCTCTGACAATATAGATGGATATCTTTTGATTAACTGACTAATATAATCTTTGTCGTCTACTTTCTTCAAAAAATCTTCTTTCGAAAAACTCATTTTCTTTGCAAAGATTCCTGCCATTTGCTCAATGGTTTTTCCTTCTGGAATGGTAATTGTATGAACTGCTTCAGCCATAATCTTTCCATTTTTCAGTGATTCAATTATTTCATCTAATTCCATATCTGGCGTGAATGTGTATTTTCCAGCTTGAAAATCTGATTCATTATTAAATTTTATGTAAAAACGAAATATAAGGGCATTTTTAATAACCCCCTTTTCTTCTAATAAAGAAGCAATCTCTGAAGATGATGAACCAATTGGAATTGTTACTTTTATCTCTTCCTTGCTATCTGGATCAACTGGTTTTAGGGCTGACTTGACGTACAAAAAACCAGATAAGCCACCAATAATCAAAATTAAAAGTAATGCGATAATAATAATTGACACAATCTTACGCACTGTCTTGGCTTCTTCGCTTCGAGCAATGAGGTTGTCCCTAAAATTACCATTCTTTTTCTCTTTGGACATAGTTATCCCCCTCTCATCCGGTATATTATACTAAAATTCGATGTTATATTCCATTAATTTTATGCAAAAAACAAAAAGCTGATGCCGTATTTCGACATCAGCTTTTCATTTTTTGAGATAACCCTATGCCTCATTTTCTTGATCTGCTAGTGTATGAAGCATTTCTTCAACCATTTCCCATTCTTTATCAGATTCAATTGGAAACAGCGATAAATCGTCATCATCTTTTTCCTTTTCTTCGTAACGGAATGCATAAACTTCGACTTCCTCATCCTCTGATTGCTCTACAGGAATAACTGCGATATAGGATTGACTTGTCTCATCCACATCAAAGGTAAACAGAACTTCAAATAAATGTTCTTCTCCATTTTCATCAGGTATTATAATTCGTTCCTTTTCCTCAAGTGCCATTCTTTCACTCCTTTATTTCTGGTCTAAATAATTTTGTAGAATCATTACAGCTGCCATCTTATCAATGACTTTCTTACGTTTCTTTCTACTCATATCCGCTTCTAGTAGAACTCTTTCAGCAGCCATCGTAGTTAAACGCTCATCCCATAGCACTGTTTCAATTCCGTGGACTTTTTCTAGATGCTCTGCGTAGAGCTTAGATGCTTCTCCACGCTCTCCGATCGTACCATTCATATTCTTCGGAAGTCCAACAATAGCTTTCCCAACTTGATGTTCTACTATAATGGATTTTAATGCTTCATCGGCAGAGGTAATCTCTTCTTCGTTCCATTTGATTGTTTTTATTCCTTGTGCAGTCCAACCAAAGGCATCACTAACAGCAACACCTATTGTTTTGGATCCTACATCTAATCCCATTACTTTCATTTATTTTCCTTTTGCTGTTGTTCTAAATAGAACTTGACAAGCTCTTCAATTACTTCGTCACGTTCGATTTTACGAATTAAGTTACGTGCGTCATTGTACCTTGGAATATAAGCAGGATCACCAGAAAGCAAGTAACCTACAATCTGATTTATCGGATTATACCCTTTTTCCTTTAAAGCTGCATGCACTGTGAAAAGTATTTCCTTAATATCCTGGTCAAAAGGCTCTTCCGAAAAATTAAATTTCATCGTTTTATCAATTGAACTCATCGTGACACCTCGATCTTAGAATCATTTGGTAAAGCCATCTGCTAAACCGAATGTAAGCTTCTTCTATTATCTTAACATGATTATAGAATTAATTATATCTTTTTCACTAGATGATATTCAAATTAGTTGCTATTCATATGCTCTAAAATATATTCTTTAGCTGCATTTAAGGCTTGATCAATTTTGGATGGATCCTTACCTCCTGCTTGGGCCATGTCTGGACGACCTCCTCCGCCACCGCCACAAGCATGCGCAGCCTGTTTAATTAATTTCCCTGCATGGAATCCTTGTTCCATTAAGTCTTTTGAAACTCCTGCTGCTAATTGAACCTTTCCGTTATTCTCTATTGCTAATAGAATAATTCCAGATTCTAGTTTTTGTTTTAAGTCATCCAGCATATTTCGCAACTGATTCATATCATTTACATCGACTTTTTCACTTAATAAAGAGATACCTTCAATGTTTTGTACATTATCTAAAATTGAAGAAGCTTCTACATTTGCAAGTTTTGCACGAAGTGATTCTTTTTCCTTCTGCAACTCTTTAATATCCTGAAATAAGCCCTCTATTCTTTCTGGAAGTGCTTCCTCTTTCGATTTAACTAATTGAGCAGATTGCTGTAATAGACCTACCTTATTTGCTAAATATTGATAGGCTTCTTTACTAGTAACAGCCTCAATTCTTCTTGTTCCAGCTCCGATTCCACTTTCCGAAACGATCTTGAATAGACCAATTTCAGATGTATTCACAACGTGACAGCCACCACAAAGCTCTAAACTATAATCACCAATTCTAACTACTCGAACTACATCGCCATACTTCTCGCCGAATAAGGCCATTGCTCCCATTTTTTTAGCATCCTCAATATTTTCATTGGTAATGACTAGGGACATTGCCTCCCATATCTTTGTATTAACAATTTCTTCAATTTGTTGTAGCTCAGCTTTGGTTACAGCATTAAAATGAGAGAAATCAAATCGGAGGCGTTCATGCGTAACAAGTGATCCAGCTTGATTAACATGACTACCAAGCACATCCTTTAATGCCTGATGTAATAAATGAGTTGCTGTATGGTTTTTGACAATAAAAGAGCGAGCCGACTTTTCAACTATGGCATGAACCGCTTCTCCTATACGTAAAGAACCTTGTTGAATGCTTACACGATGAATATGCTGCCCAATTGGCGATTTTTGTACGTCTTTTACATATGCAGTAGCTTGCTCGGTAGAAATGAAACCTTTGTCAGCAATTTGCCCGCCACTTTCGGCATAGAATGGTGTTTGCTCTAGGAATACATATATGTCGTCACCTGCTTCTGCTACTTCCACCTGTTCATTACCAGCAATCATTGCCACAATGGAAGTATCTACTTCCATTTGGGTATACCCTACAAACGCACTATCGATATTAATCTCACTGAAAACAGCATCTTGTACTTGCATAGAATCAACTTTTTGTCGAGCGTTACGTGCACGCTCACGTTGTTTTTCCATTTCTCGTTGGAAACCTTCTTCATCAATCGTAAAACCTTGTGCTTCCACATATTCCTCTGTTAATTCTTTAGGGAACCCATAGGTATCATATAAGCGAAATACTTCCACTCCTGGGAATAAGGTGCTTCCTTTCTCCTTTTCGCTGTTCAAGATTGCTGTTAATATTTCTAAGCCATCGTGCAGTGTCTCATGAAACCGCTCTTCTTCCACTTTCACCATATTTTTAATAAATTCTTTTTTCTTCACTACTTCATGGTAGAAATCCTTCATAATGTCTGCTACCGTATCTACTAATTCATACATGAACGGCTTTTCAATACCAATTTCTTTGGCAAATCGAACAGCTCTTCTAATTAATCTTCTTAATACATAACCTCTTCCTTCATTCGAAGGAACAGCACCATCTCCTACCGCAAAGCTAACCGTACGAATATGATCAGCAATCACTTTAAAAGCTGTATCTCCTTCTTGACTAGCTCCATACTTTGTAGAGGCTAACTCTTCTGTCTTTTTAATAATTGGCATAAATAGGTCTGTTTCAAAGTTTGTTGGTGCGTCTTGAATGACACATACCATCCGTTCTAAGCCCATACCAGTATCTATATTCTTTTTAGGTAAAGGCGTGTACGTGTCATCTGGATTATGATTAAACTGGGAGAAGACAAGGTTCCATATTTCCAAGTATCTTTCGTTTTCTCCCCCAGGATAAAGTTCAGGATCACTTGGATCGTTTCCATAGTGTTCGCCACGATCATAAAAGATTTCTGTATTCGGTCCACTTGGGCCTTCACCAATATCCCAAAAATTCTCTTCTAAACGAATAATTCTTTCCTTTGGAATACCTATATTCTTTAACCATATATCATAGGCCTCATCATCCTCTGGATGCACTGTAACGGATAAACGTTCTTGATCAAACCCAATCCATTGATCACTCGTTAGAAATTCCCAAGCCCAATCGATAGCTTCTTTTTTAAAGTAGTCACCTATTGAAAAGTTACCGAGCATTTCAAAGAACGTATGATGTCTTGCGGTAAAACCGACATTTTCTATATCATTCGTACGAATTGATTTTTGGGCATTTACGATTCGAGGATTATCAGGGATTACCCGACCATCAAAATATTTTTTTAATGTTGCAACACCACTGTTGATCCATAGTAGCGTCGGATCATCCTTCGGAACTAGAGAAGCACTTGGCTCAACACGATGGCCTTTTTCTTTAAAGAAATCTAAAAACATTTGCCTAACTTCTGCTGATGATAATTGTTTCATCTTAAACTTCCTCCCAATCTAAAAATAGTTGAATAGAACATCAAGTCATTAATCATTGACATCACTTTTTCGTCAGGAAAGACTAACTGAGCGCAGTAAATGGATTATTTATTTCCTGAAAAGAATAAAAGCGCAAGCGCCCGATTAGAAACGTAGCGAACTGAAGCGAGTCAACGGAGATAAAGGAATCACGGTGTACATGCAAGCCGATGATAACTTAGATTAGGGCAATTCGTGAAGTCGCCTCCGCTGGAACAGCTCAACACGCCCATTTTTATCCACAGGTTCAAATTTTACAATTACCTAGACAATAAAAAAATCCCTTCTCTGCATTTGCAGGGACGAGATTTGATCGCGGTACCACCCTAATTATGAACTATTGTTCATCACTTTATCATTATAACGGTATGACACCGACGGGAATTAACCGTACTCCAGCTTAGCTTTCCATGATTCTACCTTAGGATTTCTTTCAGCCAACGGAAATCCTTCTCTTAAAAGCGATTGTCATGTACTCAAAACTTTCAACGTATTCTACATGTATAGTTGTTAGCGTAATTATAAAAAACATCGAGCGGAATGTCAACGCCGATGCATACCTATGAGACAGAATCTTTCTTTGAAATTTCCTTTAATCCCTCTAGGTGATTTTTCGGATAAAGGCAGCGCTATACCTACTATAATTGCAGTAAAAGGAAAACCTCCTGATTCTGAGAGCCATTCAATAATTGATATAGGTGCATAAATGATATAGATAAATAACATTAAATACAGATAGAACCTTCTCCAGCTTTTTTCTGACATAAAAACTTCTTACACCTTCTCTTGATGTAATACACAGATATATTGCTTATTCTATTTCCCTATAGCGAAATTGATGTTGAAAATAATACATCCTATCATCAGTTTGAAAAGAATATTGATTCCATATACTTGATTGTTGATTGGTTTCCTCCGTTTTTACCATTTGTAACTCATTCGCACCGACCTCCATGATCTTCGAGTCAATAACTTTTAATTCTTGTTGATCCTTGTCTAGTGCGCGTATCTTGATTTGTATTTCTTTTGGCTCATCCATATTGTTCTTCACATAAATCACATTGTGAAACTGTTCATTCGAACAATTTCTTTTTGTAAGACAATTACTTTCTGATTTAACTAGTGAAAGTGTAATTTCTTCTGAACCATTAGCATTTTCTGTTGCATTCATTGCTTGCTCTAAAGCCATCACATATGATAGCTTTTGTCCAAAGGGCATAAACCAAATAAACAGGAATCCTAAAAACAGTGCCATCCCACCAATTAATTTCCATATCACTCTCGGATTATGAAATTGCTTAGAAACATTTTTATTCCGTAATGATAATGTTACAAATACATTAATAAGGGCAATGATTCCTAAAAACACAGCTGCTACGATTAGCCAGATCATACTTTCCATCGAGGTTTGCAAGAAAGGAATCGTATAAGTGGAAGATAGATAGACATTTCCAATTATCGATAACAAGATTAATAACAGAAAAAGGAGGATAGGATACTTCCATTTCACCTTTTCCCTTTTATTATTTTTTACGTTTATAAATGACCAAAGCACCCAAATAAACGGGACACTATATAAAATTATAACTAACAATATAAAAATCAATTTGTCACCTCTTTACTTCATTAAAACAGATCCCTACTGGATAATATTTCGTTATAATACGTAACTATACCATTTAGAATGGTTGGTCTAATGATACCTCCGTGCTCCAATCCCACACAACGTTAATAAAATCAATTTTTGGACCAGCTGATTCTTGGTACACATTCTCTTTTAAATTATCCATCATAGGACACTGCCTCTATTTCATTTGCTGCCCTTACAAATAGACGGTCTTCACTGATCTTTAATTTCGCATTTTCTAATACGCCACCGTTATCAATAATAATCTCTTTAACCTTTGCAACCACTTGACTTTCAATATCTACATCTTGGAGTAACTCTATCAGTTTTGGTCTTATCATTTCATGTTGTAAAGCTTCATTCACTACTTGGTCCAACGCTTCTAGATGTATTTCATTTGCTGACCAATCACGATAATAATTTCTACTTGCTAATTGCTCAGTTCGTTCTTGAAGATTTTCATCAAAATCTTCAAAGAAGCTAAGCAGCTCTCCTTCTAACGTCTCATACTCATACGTTTCAATGATTTTCTGTACTTCCTCATAGATTATACTAGATCCTGCCATGCTTGCTTGTTGAACCGTCGTACTAGATTTTTCTTTCGTGGCTAAAACGCCTCCCATATTTACTACTAGCAAAAACAGGATCATAATAATACTTAACATACCTAAAACGAATAAAGCTATGTTCCCTTCTTCTTGTTGGATAAACTGCTTCATTCTATCACCCTACCATGTGCACTTGCTGTATATGGAATGGAAGGTACATGATATCCGAATATTTCCTTAGGTAAAAATACCATCCGGATATTGACTTTAACCTTTGCAGTAAATTCTTTATTTCCAGAACTACTTATCGAATTTTTTTGTAAGTAACTCCCTGTCGTAGCTAATATATCATTCGCGGCATCTCTGGCACTCCCAGCGTTTTTGGTAATAGAATATACTTTTACATATTCGTTTGCAGCCGATTGTGTAATAAGAACCCCATTAATTCGGTTGAAAGCTTTAAGTGATGCTAATTAAAAAGAAGTTACAAATAGCTTCGATATCCACAAAGTTACAAATGAAAGGGATAGAAAAATCACTCGATTGTTTAACAACTTATCCAAAGTCGCTATTGATTTAAAAAATGAAGAAATCATAAATAGTAATCAATTAGACTCATTTAACAAGAAACGAAAGGAAATAGATGAAGAGTTAAAGAATATTAGTGTAAAACAAGTTGAAGAATTGAAAAAATCTATTAACGAATAATACAATAAACAAACGCAGGATTAACTGAGATAAAGTTGTTATTTGTATTAACTTTTGATAACCCAGACTTGCCAGATTCGAAATTTCATTTTAAAGACCAGATACTACTGCTAATACTAGTGCGATAAGAAATAAAATAATTGCTTTACGCTTTGACTCCAGCATTCTTAGACCTATTCTTTATCTGGGACTTTATTCCATCTTTTCATACTTTGTTTGATCATGTCAATTTTGTGTCTATATACAAAACGGTTCTAAAGTTAGCATTTTTGTTACTTATTTCATGAAATCATTAAACATCTTGAATTCTAAATATTTTTCTCGTACTTTTAACCTATTAAATGAAGCAAATAAGTTATCTCATTTTTATACTAGGTATTTATAATCGTTTTTTCCATTTAGCAGTACGAGTTGCATTTCGATAATGTTTTCGATATAATTTCTCTTTTTTACCCACAACAAAACGTACCATTTCTAGCTTGCTAAACTAAAAATGATACGTTTTTTAGGAATCCCTGCTTATAAAGTGAAAATTCAATAAGTAGGGATTTGGTTTTTCTCCCACTGATTGTTAGTCAAACCAATCGGACATTTACTGGCAGTCGATCCCCACTTACCCATATTGGTTTCACTTTGTTTCTTGAAGTGGGGGACTTCAGTTATATGCAGGTTAAAATACTACTCCAAATTACCCCTCTTGCTCCTTGCTACGAAATTGTCTCCAGTGAATGACATGCTTAATAATTACTTTTGCAATCGTCATCGTTGGTACAGCTATAATCATGCCAACAATTCCAAAAAGCTGTCCACCCAGTAATAAAGCAAAGATGATTGCTATTGGGTGTATATTAATACTTTTTCCAACAATGTATGGGGACAATAGGTTACTCTCAATTAATTGAATAATAAATACAGCTACTATTACAAATATAACTAATTTCCCTGAGACTGTAAGGGCAATCGCTACAGCAGGTGCTGCTCCAATAATTGGGCCAAAATATGGGATTAGATTTGTAATCCCCATAAGAATAGCAAGTAGCAAAGCAAAATCCATTCCAAGTAGCTTAAAAATAATAAGTGAGGTTAGGCTTACAAATAGGCAGACGAGTAATTGACCACGAATGTAATCACCTAACGTTTCATCAATAGCATGGACCATTTTACTTGATTGACTACGATATTTCTTTGGTATAAACCGCTTAAAATAAGCCTTAATTTTGTCATAATCCTTTAAAAAGTAAAACACTAATACAGGAATAACCGTAATAAAAATAATAAAATCGAATACTTTTGTAAATCCGTTTACAAGTCTTGCGAGTAATCGATCCAAGCCATTTTCTACCCTCGCGATTAAGTGATCAAATTTATCATGAACGGTTTCTGGTAAAAATGATGTATATTCGTACATTTGGTATATCAGTTTTTCATACATATTAATGAATTGAGGCAGTTGTTCATTAAGCTCTCTAACTTGCGTGACGATCATCGGGTAGACACGATAGATTAAATATGCGGTACCTCCAAAAAATAACAAATAGATGAGTAAAACAGCTATTCCCCTTGGAATATTATAGCTATGGAGTTTATTTACCACTGGATATAATAAATACGCTATAAGACAGGAAATAAGAAATGGAGCTAAGAGATGCCATAGAAATAAAAAAACTGTTTTGTAAAATGGAAACAGTTTTATCAGTAAGAAAATGAAAAGGAATAGAAAAATGCCAATCAATAACCAGTAAAGGAAGTTCAAACGCTTATTGTTTTTAAACATGATGACACTTCATCCTACTGAAGTAATTATCAGCATAGTTAAGGATTTTCATAGATCGTTCTTTCGTCTTCACTGAATAGATCGTTAAGTGAACTTAACGATCCATCTGCCTCAACCTGATGGACAGTTAATTTATCATTGATTACTGACATTTCAATAAAGCAATTCCAGCAATAAAACTGTTGTGTGCCTATCTTTCCAATATCCTTACCACGGCAATTTGGGCATCGCATTATCTATAGAGCTCCTTCTGTCTCAAATCTTACTCTCATGCTAACCCAAATTAACCAAAAATATACGTTTTGTCACATGAAATCGTATGGTGAAAGCTGGTCCTCATCCTCCACTTCAGGTTCAATCACTTTGCTGTCTAATTTAGCGATAAGACTCTCCTTTAGGCTGGTATAGCGCTGATTTGTATCAACTGTTGTTACTCCTTTTACAAACGCCTGCTGTTCTCCACAAATAATTAATGATTGTTTGCTTCTCGTAATTGCAGTATAAAGAAGGTTCTTTTTTAGCATCCGATGATAGGTTCTGACTACAGGTAATATGACAATTGGAAATTCACTACCTTGTGATTTATGTATAGAAATACAGTAAGCATGCATGATATTTCGGTAATCCTTCGGCTCATAGACGACTTCTTTATCATCATAAGCAATAACAAGCTGCTCCACATTTTCAGTATTTTCTTCTTCTCGAAAAATCGCAACTACTTCACCTATATCTCCATTATAAACACCGTCTTCAGGTTGATTTACCAGCTGAATAACCTTATCACCCTTACGATACACAGCATCCTGTGTTTTCACTTCTCTTTTTTGCTCTGTCTTCGGATTGATGATTTGCTGTAAAGCTTGATTTATTTTCGTGATACCAGCTTCCGATCGATACATAGGAGCTAACACTTGTACATCTCGAACATCAAACCCCTTATCCATAGCTTTTGTAAATATTTTCGTAATCACATCCACCATTTGCAGCTCATTACAAGGAATAAAGCTAAAGTCTTGATCATTTTGTAATTGAACTGGAGCGTCATTTTTAATCTCATGAGCAATTTGAATAATTCTCGAACCTTCTTTTTGACGATAAACTTCTGTAAGACGTACAAACGGTATGCAATCACTTCCAAGTAAATCTGATAACACCTGACCAGGTCCTACAGATGGTAACTGATCCTCATCTCCAACAATTAATACTTGCATATCATCAGGAATAGCCTTAAATAGATGATTAGCTAACCAACTATCGACCATTGAAAATTCATCAATAATTAAAAATCTACCAGCTAATGGTTCATGTTCATTTTTATCAAAACCACTATTACCATCCCAACCTAGTAATCGATGAATGGTTTGTGCAGGAAGGCCGGCAGATTCTGTTAATCGTTTCGCTGCTCTTCCAGTAGGAGCAGTTAAAATAAACGGGAATTCATGCTCATTATCATAATCTTTCGGGTTTAGGGATAATTGATGAATCGTAGCGTACGCATTTAATATTCCTTTCACTACAGTAGTCTTTCCCGTACCAGGACCACCTGTTAAGATCATGAGTTTTGAATGAATCGACTGATTAATCGCAGTGAATTGCTCTTTTCCGTACGATAGAACTTCGGACTCCTCGATGTCACCGATTATCTTCATTAATTCAGCCATCGGGGTTTGATGTTCAATTGGCTTTGTTAGAATTCTTTTAATATGTGTACTAAATCCATCTTCTGCATAATACAAAGAAGGTAGATAGACATGACCATCCTGAATAATAATCGTTTTATCACGATTCAATTCTGTTAAGCGTTCTGTAATAATAACTTCAGAAAGGTCTATTGTTGCTAGCAGCTCCATTACCAAATTTATACACTTATCCATAGGCAAAAACACATGGCCATCTTGAACAGATCGTTGTAACACATAAATACACCCTGCTCCAATTCGATTCGGATGCGACGTAGAAAGTCCCATTTGGTTTGCTATTTCATCCGCTGTCCGAAACCCAAATCCCTCAATATCAAATACAAACTGATAAGGATCCTCCTCAATCAAATGGATAGCTTCATCCTTATAATTCTGATATATTTTTTGTGCCATTTTCAGACCAATATGATAATTAGCTAAATAGACAGCAACATGTTCAAATCCTTGATTCTCTTGAAGCGCAGTCCGCAAAGATTCTGCTGTTGCTTGCTTTAATCCTGCTACATTAGCTAGAGCCTTAGGATCGTTTATAATCTTTGTAATTGCGTTTTCACCAAGTTGATCAACGATCTTCTCCGCCGTTTTCTTGCCTACACCGTAAAAGAGATCACTCGAAAGATAAGCAACAAGCCCATCCTTCGAATTAGGAATAAACGTCTGATAAGAAGTTACGTTATATTGAGTGCCGAAACGAGGATGCTTTTCAAACGTTCCATAAAAATAGTAGCTAGTTTCCTCTTGCAGATTTGAAAAATATCCTTTTATGACAATATCTTTCTCTTTAAATGCTTCATTCGTTTCCAGTACTTTAATTTTTGCAATCGAAAACTGCTCAGCTTGATTGTGAAAAATAGTATAAACAAGTTCCCCTTTGATATACCCTTGATCCTCCACTGCATATTTGTCTCGTTCCATCTCAAACACTCCACTATTTTCTTACTTCTTCAACAATCCCTCTGTTTTTTCCTTGCCATTTGCAGCTAAGACATGCTCAGGTTGAATGCGTAACGCTTCTTCAAAGAACGCTAATGCCTGCTCTAACCGATCTTCAAATAGGGCAATAACACCTAGGTTGTAATTAGCATCACTGTGATTAGTCTCTATTGTTAATACTTTTCGAAAGATTTCTTCTGCATCTTTTAAATGATCGCTCTGTGCCAACGTTAATCCATATTGAAACAAGCTATCAGCATCTTCTGGGTCTAGCTCTGTAGCTCGTAATAAATACGGAAGAGCTAATTTATAATGCTCCTGGTGTTGAAAAGTCATTCCTAGTAAAAAATAAACGTCTGCTTCCTCTAAGCCCAGCTCTACAGCTTTCTGAAAGTTTTCTTGTGCTTTAGGGTAGAGTGCTTGCTCATAAAATAGATTACCTAATCCATAGTAAGCTGTTGCTGCGTGCTCATCCAACTCGATCGCTTTCTCAAAAAAGCGCTGTGCTCTAGGAAGATCATTGACATGAAATAGCAAGTTCCCAAAGTTGATGTAACCAACTGGGTCGTTTGGATTTTCTTCGATTACTTCTGTAAACAATGCAGCAGCCTCTTCGAATTTATTCTCCTGCATGTGCGCTATTGCTTGTTTGTTCTTATCCATAGTAAAACTCCTTATTAACCAACATAATCTAATCTATGGTCCGCTTTTCTAATCTCATCAATTGTTCCTCCACCAAGGCAAACATCTCCATTGTAAAATACGACAGCTTGACCTGGGGTAATAGCCCGTTGGCTTTCCATAAAGTCAACCCTGACATGGTCATCATCCAAAATGGTTACCTTTACTTCACTATCTTGTTGACGGTAGCGGAATTTAGCTGTACAAGTAAAACTCTCCTCCACTTTATCCGCATGAATCCAATTCACATCTGATGCAATAAGAGCATCTGAATATAGCTTGTCATTTGCATAGCCTTGCTCCACATAAAGGACGTTATCTTCTAGATTTTTACCTACGACAAACCACGGGTCTCCAGCTCCACCGATTCCCAGTCCTTGCCGTTGACCGATTGTGTAATACATAAGACCATCATGTTTTCCTTTCACTTCCCCTTCTAACGTTTGCATTTGTCCTGGCTGTGCAGGTAAATATTCACTTAGAAACGTTTTGAAGTTTCGTTCTCCAATAAAGCAAATTCCTGTGCTATCTTTCTTTTCAGCAGTTGCTAATCCATGCTCTTTAGCTATTTTTCTAACTTCTGATTTTGGTAGATGCCCAAGTGGAAACATCACTTTCCCCAAAATATCTTCGGTTAATTGATTTAAAAAATAGGTTTGATCCTTATTGTCATCCACTCCACGAAGCATTTCGTATCTATCATTTTGAGATCGGACTTGTGCATAATGCCCTGTTGCTAAATAATCTGCACCTAGAGACATGGCATGCTCTAAGAATGCTTTAAATTTAATCTCTTTATTACACATTACGTCTGGATTTGGTGTTCTTCCTGCTTTATATTCATCTAGAAAATACGTAAATACCTTATCCCAATATTGCTTTTCGAAATTAACCGCATAATAAGGAATTTCCAATTGATTACAGACACGTACAACATCATCAAAATCTTCTGTCGCCGTACAAACACCAAATTCATCTGTATCATCCCAGTTTTTCATAAAGATTCCGACTACATCATATCCTTGTTGTTTTAATAATAGAGCAGCAACGGAAGAATCAACGCCTCCACTCATTCCAACTACAACTCTTGTGTCCTTATTACTTTTCATGATTTATCCATCCTTTTTAACGAGCTAATCGCTTCACAATTTTTGCAACACGTAATGCAGCTTGCTCTACATTTTCCTCTGTATTGAAAATTCCAAAGCTAAACCGAATTGAGTTTGTTGTACATTCATGTTCTTTACCAAACATCGCTGTTAATACATGAGAAGGCTCTACAGATCCCGCTGTACAAGCACTACCACTTGAAGCAGCTATGCCTTCTAAATCAAAATTCGTCAAAAGCGCTTCTACTTTTGTACCTGGAAAGCTAATATTAACAATCGATGCAATCGTGGACTTAACATCCCCATTTACTTGAAACTCAACACCATTTTCTTCTAACAGGCGAAGAAACAGATTTTTATAGGAGCTATACAATTCATTACGTTCAACTTTATTTTCCATAGCAAGCTCAACGGCTTTTTGAAATCCAACTATGCCAGCAATATTTTCTGTCCCAGCCCGACGTTTTCTTTCTTGCTCACCGCCAAATTGTAAAGACTGAAGCTGTACATTCTCTTGAACATATAAAAAACCTATCCCTTTAGGTCCATTTATTTTATGTGAAGATACTGTCAGCAGATCAATGCCTAGCAAATTTACGTCAATATCGATTAGTCCATAAGCCTGGACAGCATCCGTATGAAAATAAGCCTGGTGTTCGTGTAGCAATTGTCCAATCTCTTGGATCGGCTGAATAACCCCAGTTTCATTATTTACAAACATTATCGAAACTAAAATAGTTTCATCCGTTAGTGCACGTCGTACATCTTCTGTAGAAACCAAACCATCTTGATCAACAGGTAAATAGGTCACGCTAAAACCCTCTGCTTCTAATTTCTCAATGGTATGCAGGACAGCATGATGCTCTTGTACTGTCGTAATAATATGGTTACCTTTATCTCGATTACCTAAAGCAGCACCTATTAATGCAAGATTATCAGCTTCCGTTCCCCCACTTGTAAAAACAATTTCTCTTTCCTTAGCTTGTATACTTCTAGCCATTACGAGTCTTGCTTCATCAAGCAGGTGCCTTGCTTTCCTACCAAATGAATGAACACTTGATGGATTACCAAACACTTCTTTTTCTACGTTATACATGGTATCCAAGACATCTTGATGAATCGGCGTTGTTGCTGCATGATCTAAATAAATTTGTTCCATGTTTATCTTTCCTTCCTGCTTGCATTAAATATAGAACATATATGCTTCTTGCGGCTGTTCATTATTATGTTCGGATAAATCCTTTAAAGTCGTGGTATCTAAGACATCCTTAACAGCATCACGAATTCGTAGCCAAAGCGCCTGCTTGGCAGGTTCTTCATCCTCTATTCCCTCTACAGGTGTAATAGGGCCTTCTAATACCCGAATAATGTCACCAGCTTTTATATCAATTGGTTCTTTCGCTAATATATAACCACCATAAGCACCACGAATACTTTTTATTAACCCTGCATTACGTAGTGGGCTAGCAAGCTGCTCTAAATAATGTTCCGATAAGTTATTCTCTTTAGCTATTTGTTTTAAAGAAGTCGGTCCTTTTCCATGCTGCTTAGCTAAATGAATCATAATTGTTAATCCATATCTTCCCTTTGTAGAAATCTTCATTTATTACACCTCAATTTAAATTACGTTCCATTAATACTAATACATGATATTATAGCATGGAACGCATTCTTCATGCATGTTATCGAATTGAATTGTATGGTAGTGTATGTAATCATTATATCGTAGCATTACTTCTATTTTAATCATGCTACCTCGCATATCTCTTTATGAACAATCTTCTTGAAACAATGTTTTATTATATTATAAAGGAAGGTATAAATGAAATTAAAACCACTTGCATTTCGTATGAGACCCGGACATATTGACGAGATTATTGGACAAGAGCACTTAGTTGGGGAAGGTAAAATCATTCGACGTATGGTAACTGCTGAGCGATTAGCATCGATGATTTTATTCGGGCCACCGGGAACTGGTAAGACGTCCATGGCATTTGCTCTAGCAAAAAGTTTAGGAAAGACGGTTAAATCACTGAATGCAGTGACAGATAAAAAGAAAGATATGGAGATCGTTGTCGAAGAAGCTAAAATGTTAGGTCAGGTTGTGCTCATACTCGATGAAGTT
Organism: Virgibacillus salarius; assembly: GCF_039521925.1. Classification (NCBI taxonomy): domain Bacteria; kingdom Bacillati; phylum Bacillota; class Bacilli; order Caryophanales; family Bacillaceae; genus Virgibacillus; species Virgibacillus salarius. The sequence goes on from NZ_BAAACY010000085.1 coordinate 39,581, forward strand.
CATCGTTTAGATAAAGGAAAACAAGATTTTCTGCTGCCTCATTTAGAGAGCAATCTTATCATTCTGATTGGTTGTACCACTAGTAATCCTTATCATTCCATTAATCCCGCTATTCGTAGCCGGTGTCATTTATTCGAATTGCAGCCCTTAACAACAGAGCATGTGAAACAAGCGATCAATCGAGCAATAGCAGATCAAGAAAACGGGCTGGGTAAGCAGCAAGTAAAGCTTTCTGATGATGCACTCGAGCATTTCGCTAGAAGTGCAAACGGTGATATGCGCGCTGCACTGAATGGACTGGAACTAGCAGTTTCATCAACCCCTGAAAACGAACAGCATGAGATTGCTATTGCTTTAGATACCGCTGAAGAGTGTATGCAAAAAAAGAGCTTTTCACATGATAAGGATGGAGACGCTCATTACGATGTACTTTCTGCTTTTCAAAAGTCAATTCGTGGTAGTGACGTTGATGCTGCCCTTCACTATTTAGGTAGATTAATTGAGGCTGGTGATCTAGATAGTATTGCTCGACGAATGATCGTAACAGCGTATGAAGATATTGGGCTTGCAAACCCACAAGCTGGTCCTCGAGCAATTTATGCCGTACAGGCCGCAGAGCGATTAGGCTTTCCTGAGGCAAGAATACCACTTGCAGTAGCTATTGTAGAATTGTGTTTGTCCCCTAAATCCAATACCGCATATAAAGCACTTGATGCAGCTTTGGCAGATATTCGCCAGGGTAAGAGCGGTGATATTCCGTTACATCTAAAAGATTCACATTATCAAGGTGCGAAGTCATTAGGCAGGGGCAATGAATACAAATACCCCCATAATTATGATAATGGGTGGATTGATCAGCAGTACTTACCTAATTCTATAAAAAATAAACAGTATTATCATCCAAAAGCGACAGGTAAATTTGAACAGGCTATGAAACAAGTTTATGAAAAAATACAACAAGATAAAAAGATTTGACGTATAAGATAAACCTCCTGCGGTAACAATGAATGTAAAGCTAAATCTATTATTTATTGAAGCTGTTATTACTAAAGGAGTTGAACATAATGGTAAAGGTAAGACAAGACGCATGGTCACATGAAGATGATTTATTATTGGCTGAAACCGTATTACGCCATATCAGAGAGGGGAGCACCCAATTAAATGCTTTTGAAGAAGTCGGTGATAAATTGAACCGTACATCAGCAGCATGCGGCTTTCGCTGGAATGCTGAGATTCGGATGAAATATGTGAATGCTATTGATCTGGCAAAGCGTCAACGTAAAGAGAAGAAGCGTGCCATGGCTAAAAGCGGCCAAACAATCAGAAAGCCTGTAGTTTCTTTACCTCAGAATCACGTACAAGAGGAAGATACACAGCAAAACGACGTCCCAGCTGTACAAGCTGATTCATCGATGACAATGGATATGGTAATACGCTATTTAAAGGACGTTAAAAAACAAACAATTTCTTCCAACCAATCAAAAGCAAATCTTGAGCAAGTGGAAAACGAGAATAAAAAATTAAGAGAACAAGTAGATACATTGAATAAAGAATTAGAACAAACTAAAACACAGTTGTCTACTATTCAAGAGGACTATCAAGCATTTATTCAAATTATGGAAAGAGCACGTAAAATGACCGTTTTGGATGATCAAGGTTCCATGCCTGCACCGGCATTTCGCATGGATAAAAACGGAAACTTGCAGCAATTAGCACAAGGGTCAAATTAACAGATTCCGTCTATCTTGCTAGCAAAAAACCCTAAATTGCCAAAGGAGGTAATCCTTTTTGCAATTTAGGGTTTTTTACACAATCCCGATCGTGCCGTCCAGTATGAAGCTTTGATCCCGCTCACGGCAGGTGGGTGCTCTGTCCTATATTTATTGTACTTCCTAATTCAAGGCACGTACGCAACATAGGAACTACTTCGAACTCCCAAGTATACAGTTGTTCGGTCAAAACACTTTTCATGGACGCACACATCAGGATTGCGTTAAATACTATTATTCATCGAACCTTGCATAAGCTTTGATATTATTTTAACACGTGTATTCTTCAAAAAGCAATAATGAGATAGCTTTCAATTACTTATCTTTACGGTTTAACTGGATGGATAATTCATCTAACTGTACTTTTTCTACTTCACTTGGTGCATTTGTTAACAAATCGGAAGCAGATGCAGTCTTTGGAAACAAAATCGTATCTCTAAGATTCGTTCTTCCTGCTAATAGCATAACAATTCGGTCTAGCCCTAATGCAACACCGCCATGGGGAGGAGTTCCATATTCAAGTGCTTCAAATAAAAATCCAAATTGTTCTTTTGCTTCTTCTTCAGAAAAACCTAATACATCAAACATTTCCTTCTGTAGGTCTGTTTTATGAATCCTAATCGAACCTCCACCTAATTCAAAGCCGTTGAGAACAAGATCATATGCATTTGCTCGAACACTAGCTGGGTCAGATTTTAATTTATCTATATCAGCCTCTGCTGGAGAAGTAAACGGATGATGTGCTGCAAAATATCTTTCTAACTCCTCATCATATTCTAATAGCGGCCAATCTGTTACCCAAAGAAAATGAAATGCTGATTCATCAATTAATTTTAGTTCCTTCCCTAACTTCAATCGAAGTGCACCTAAGCTGTCATGAACTACATTGCTTTTATCAGCTACAAACAACAGTAAATCGCCGTCTTCTGCACTTGCATTTGCTAATAACTCCGCTTTTTCATCTTCCGAAATAAATTTAGCAATCGGACCTTTGACATCCGCGCCTTCCACTTTTAGCCATGCAAGTCCTTTAGCTCCATACACCTTAACAAAATCTGTTAGTTTATCAATATCTTTTCTTGAATAATTTGCGGCCTGCTCTTTTACATTTAATAAAGCAACGCTACCTCCAGATTCAATGGCACTTTGGAAAACCTTAAAGGTTGAATCTTTAAGCACCTCTGATACATGAATTAATTCCATACCAAATCTTGTGTCTGGCTTATCTGAACCATATCGAGACATTGCTTCATCATACGCCATTCTTGGTAGCGGTAAGGAGATATCTATACCTTTTACTTCCTTCATCACATATTTCATCATTTCCTCAGTCATCTGCATAATTTCATCGCTTGATAGAAACGATGTTTCAATATCAATCTGAGTAAATTCAGGCTGTCGATCAGCTCGTAAATCCTCATCTCGGAAGCAACGAGCAATTTGGTAATACCTCTCAAATCCGCCCATCATAATGAGCTGTTTAAATAACTGAGGTGATTGAGGTAATGCATAAAATTCCCCATCATGAACACGACTTGGTACTAAATAATCCCTAGCACCTTCTGGTGTACTTTTTGTCAGAATAGGTGTTTCCATTTCCAAAAAATCACGTTGGTTAAGGAAGTTACGTACCGCTTGTGTTGTTTGATGACGAAGTTTAAATGTTTCCTGCAGAGGTTTGCGTCTTAAATCAATGTAACGGTATTTTAAGCGCAGATCCTCTGCAACATCAGTCTCATCCTGGATCGTAAAAGGCGGTGTTTTTGCCTTATTTAAAATGGAAATTTCTGCAACAATTATTTCAATGGTACCAGTAGTCATTAATGGATTAACCGTTGAAACGTCCCGTTTTACTACTTTCCCTTTTACCTCTACCACATATTCACTTCGAATTGTTTCGGCAATTTCCATAGCTGCCGCCGAATGATCAGGGTTAAATACAATTTGTACAATACCTGATTTATCACGAAGATCAACAAAGATTAAACCGCCTAAGTCACGACGCTTTTGCACCCATCCCTTTAATAATACCGTTTCACCGACATTTGCTTCTCCAAGCGTTCCTGCCATTATACGTTGATGTTCACTCATTACTATTTCCTCCTCAAAGCTTTTCCTTTATAACATCTTCCAACTCTGCCAGTGGAACATTCTCTTGATTACCTGTGCGCATTTCGCGAACAGCGATATGCTGTTGTTGGAGCTCATCCTCTCCCAAAATTAATACATATTTTGCTTGATAACGATCAGCCGCCTTAAATTGCCCTTTCATTTTCTTCCCTTGATAATCCTTATCTACTTGAATACCTTGCTTACGAAGATTGTGCATAATACGTACAGCTTCTTTTTCAGGTTTTTCTCCAACTGCAACTAGATAGCAATCCAATGTATCATCTACAGGTATTTCTTTTTCTTCTACTTCAAGAGCCATTAATAGGCGTTCAAGTCCCATTCCAAAACCAATACCAGGTGTTGCAGGTCCACCTAGCTCTTCAACCAGACCATGATATCTGCCGCCACCAGCCAAAGTAGTAATAGCGCCAAATCCCTCCGCTTCACTCATAATTTCAAATGTCGTGTGATTATAATAATCAAGACCACGGACCATATTTTTATCCACTTCAAATTCAATACCCATTAGCGTTAAATATTCTTTCACTTGATTAAAATAATCTGTTGATTCATCATTCAAATATTCTAAGATTGATGGAGCTGTTTTCATAGATGGGTGCTCGCGATCTTTCTTACAATCCAATACACGTAATGGATTCTTTTCTAATCGTAATTGACAATCGCCACATAGCTCCTCTTTATGTGGAGTAAAGTGATCAATTAATGCTTGACGATGAGCAGTTCGACTTTCTTTATCACCTAAAGAGTTGATTACTAACTTTAATGATTTCAATCCCATTTCTCTATAACAACTCATAGCCAAATCGATAACTTCTGCATCAATTGCAGGATCAGCACTTCCAAGTACTTCCACTCCGAATTGATGTAATTGGCGCATGCGGCCTTTTTGTGGTCGTTCATAACGAAACATTTGCGCAAAATAATACAATTTTACTGGTTGGTTAGCTGAACCAAACAGCTTATTTTCAACAAATGAACGAACAACAGAGGCAGTTCCTTCAGGACGAAGTGTTATACTTCTACCACCACGGTCTTCGAATGTATACATTTCTTTTTGCACAATATCTGTTGAATCACCAACACCACGTTGAAATACTTCTGTATGTTCAAACAAGGGTGTCCGTATTTCATGAAAGTGGTATCTATTACATACCTCTTTTATTTTTCGTTCGATAAACTGCCATTTACTTGCATCCTGTGGTAGAACATCAGCTGTTCCCCTAGGTGCTTTATAACTCATACCAAAACCCCCTGCTTTTAATTTTTGCTTTGTGATGACTATGTATATACAAGTCCTCTTTAAAATATAAAAACTCCCGACCCTTATAATAAAATAAGGGACGAGAGTTTACCCGCGTTGCCACCCTAGTTGATGTATTACATACATCCGCTTTACACAGTTAACGCCTGCAAAACGTTTATATCTACTATTATTTCGATATAAAACCTCAGGAATGTCTTTCATTGGACCAACTGTAAAAATGCTTTCAGCCTAAGGCATTTTCTCTCTATCCAATTGGGTTTCAATTACTTTTTCCCTCATCGGCATATTTTTTAACTATCGAATTCGTAATCATGAATGTATATTATATTAATCTTTCCAACTACTTCTGTCAAGCACGAGTTATTTTTTTCTTTAACATTTTTACTTCTCCTAAAGAAATGCCTAATTCCTGAGCAATTTCCATGTGATTTGCATGCCCTTCCATCTCCATAAACTTATGGAGATTCACACCGAACACTTCATTTTGGTGATGTGAATGCCATTGTTTATCTGCCGATCGCATCATCTACACTCCTCCTATCCATTACCATTAGCTTTGCCTAGAAAGAGTGTTTTTATTATACTAAAGTAAAACATAACAAGGAGGTTGTTATGTATTTACGTAAAGTTCGTATAACGGTTTGTTCCATCATGATTTGGTTATTTTTAACTCTAATGGTTAGCTATGCTGACACAGCTATCATCAAAGGCGATAATGTTAACATTCGAAATGGTCCGGGAACCAATTATCAAACGATTGGACAAGCCGGAACCAATGATACTTTTTCCATTATACAGCGACAAGGAGAATGGATTCAAGTTCAATTAGAGAATGACACAGGCTGGATTATCGAGACATATTTAAGCATTATAGAGAATAATGAGCAGTCTACAGTTGATACACCCCCAGAATCCATAACGATCCCCAATGACCATACACAAATTCGTAACGGACCTTCAACAGAGTATAAGATTGCATATTTTGCTGAAAAAGGTAGCTCCTTTCAAGTTATTTCTGTAGAAGGACAATGGTATGAAATACAGAACAAGAACATTCATGGATATGTATATAAACCACTTATTGACAAAGTAGAAGTACCCTCTTCAAGTACGTTCAAGAATAAAACGATTGTGATTGATGCTGGACACGGAGGTAGAGATGTTGGGGCTATTGGTTCATCAAATATCTTTGAGAAAGATATTGCTTTTTTAACAGCACAAGAATTAGCACAAGAGCTAACCATACTTGGTTCTGATGTAAGAATAACAAGACCACGTGATGAGTTCGTATCATTAGGTAGTAGAGTCAGCTTTAGCAATATGGTGAAGACAGATGTATTTATAAGCATTCACTATAACAGTGTGCCTGAATTGCCCGAGGTTACCGGAATTGAGTCATATTACTACCAGGAAGCAAATAATCAATTAGCAGCTTCTATCCAATCAGAGTTGATAAAAGCTACAGACTCGAAAGACCGAGGAACAACCCATGGTGACTTCTTAGTGCTTCGGCAGAATTTACAAGCATCTGTTCTAGTAGAGCTTGGGTTTATTTCCAACCCTGAACAAGAATCCTCACTCCGAACAACTATATATCAAAAAGAGTTGGTATCAGGAATAGTTAATGGTCTCGCAAAATATTTTGCAAGTAAATAGCTATCGCAATCAGCTAACAAAGTGAAACTTCAATCCGAGTTTGTTTATCCTTCATGGATTGTTAGTACCACAAGGGTATGACCTAGAGTCCCTTAAGCCAACTAGACTGGCAGTCGATTTCCTACTTACTAAGATTGATTTCACTTTATTGCTTGAAGTGGGGAACTTACTGCCAGTTATATACACGATAAAAACTACAAGTTTTTCCTTGACTGAACCTCTTGTAAGGATAACACAATAGCATGCCATAACGCTCTTTCGCATAGCTTAGACAGGCAAGTATAGGAGATAACCTTCTTTTCGTCCGGACAAGCTACTGACATGGCTGCTTGTTTTCCTGCTCCTTCTTTTATGGATATGATGTATAAACTTTGTAAAACTGTTTTAGGACGCTTTTACATTCTTTGAAGCTTGAACAAAGCTAATATCCCATAGAACAAAAGCGCAAGCGAGTCAACGGAGATAAAGGTGAGCTTGCGAGCCGATAATGATTCATCGTAGGGCAATTCGTGAAGTCGCCTAGTTTCTGGACACTAGACGTGGCTCAACACGCCCGTATTTATCCATATGGGCTAAATCTTTTAATGTCCTAGACTATAAAAATAACTGCCGAGAAAAAGTTTCTCGACAGCCTGAAATAATACAACCATTTCCGATTACTTATCTTTACTGTCTATAATTAATGTAACTGGGCCAGAATTCGTGAATTGCACATCCATCATTTCTCCAAATTTGCCTGTCTCCACTTGAATACCTTCTTGTTGAATTAATTCATTGAATTGATGGTAGAGTTTCGATGCCTCACTCGGTTTTGCTGCATTCATAAAATTTGGTCGTCTACCCTTTCGAGTATCGCCATATAAGGTGAACTGAGAGATCGATAGTATACTTCCACCGACATCTTTTAAAGATACATTCATTTTTTGATGATCATCTTCAAAAATGCGCAAATTTATAATTTTGTTTACTAAGTAAGCCGCATCATCTATCGTATCTCCATGCGTTATACCTAGTAATACGACAAAACCAAAGTCTATTTCTCCAATAATTTCATCGTTTACAGCTACACTTGCTTGCTTTGCGCGTTGGATGACTGCTTTCACTTTTGATACCCCTTTTGCGATTTTATTTCGTGAATGTTCAGCGTCTACTGTAACGTTCGTGTTACTGTATAAACATCAGTAATTTGCTTTATACGTTCAACTATTTTTCGGAGATGCCCCGTATTATGAATAAGGATTGTGATTTGAACAACAGCCATTTTATTGCGATCCGATCTGCCGTTTACATAGGTTATATTTGTTTTTGTTTCGTTTACCGCTTGTAATACTTCATTTACTAGTCCACGTCTATCATAGCCAGAGATTTCAAGATCTACATGGTATTGCTTTTGATCTGTACGATCATTTTCCCATTCAACATGAAGAAACCGCTGCTTCGCTTCCTCTGTTTGCACATTTGGACAATCCGTGCGATGCACAGAAACGCCTCTACCTTTGGTAATATAGCCAATAATATTGTCTCCTGGTACAGGATTACAGCATTTGGATAATCGAACCAAAAGGTTATCTATTCCTTCTACCTTAACACCAGAATCTCTTTTATGAGCTTTAGATTGTTTTACCTCTGATTTTACTTCTTCAATAGTTTGAGCTAGGTCTTGCTCTTTTTCTTTGGATTGCCTTATTTTATCGGTTAATCTTGTAGCAATTAATGCAGCCGTTATCCCTTGATAACCAACAGCCGCATACATATCGTCTTCACTAGAAAAATTAAACTTTTCATAAATACGCTGCAGGTTATCCTGTGTCAAAACATCCTTTGGCTCGATCGATAGGTTACGGATTTCTTTGTCAACCGCTTCTTTTCCTTTTATAATATTTTCTTCTCTACGTTGCTTTTTGAAGAACTGCTTTATTTTATTTTTAGCTTGCGATGTCTGTGTGATCTTTAACCAATCCTGCGACGGACCATAAGAATGCTTCGAAGTCATCACTTCAATAATGTCACCGTTTTTCAGTTTATAATCAAGCGGCTCCATCTTCCCATTTACTTTTGCACCAATAGTTTTATTACCTATTTCTGTGTGAATTTTATAGGCAAAATCTAATGGAATGGATCCTGACGGTAGTTCAATGACATCCCCTTTTGGTGTAAAGACATATACCATATCCGAAAATAAATCAACCTTCAAAGATTCCATAAATTCTTCTGCATCATGTGTATCATTTTGCCAATCTAAAATTTCTCTAAACCACGTTAGCTTCTCTTCAAATGATTTTTTGTCGTTATTAACTCGTTTTCCTTCCTTATAAGCCCAATGTGCAGCTATTCCATATTCAGCAATTTCATGCATTTCTTTCGTACGGATTTGCACTTCAAGAGGGTCGCCTTTCGGACCAATAACGGTTGTATGAAGGGATTGATATAGGTTGGGCTTTGGCATTGCGATATAATCCTTAAATCTTCCAGGCATTGGCTTCCAGCATGTATGAATAATCCCTAACACTGCATAGCAATCTTTAATGCTATTAACAAGAATACGTACTGCAAGTAGGTCATATATTTCATTAAATTGCTTATTCTGCTTTACCATTTTGCGATAAATACTATATAGATGCTTTGGTCTTCCTGACAATTCTGCATCAATATTCATATCCTTAAGTTGATTGGAAACTTCATCCATCACTTCTTCAATATAGGATTCTCGCTGATCCCTTTTTTGCTTCATCAGCTGTACAATTCGATAATATTGCTGTGGATTTAGATAACGTAAGGCAGTATCCTCAAGCTCCCATTTAATAGTTGAAATCCCAAGTCGATGTGCCAATGGTGCAAAGATTTCTAACGTTTCATTGGATATCCTTCGTTGTTTTTCTGGAGGTAAGTGCTTTAATGTTCGCATATTATGCAATCGATCTGCTAATTTTATTAATATGACTCGAATATCTTTCGCCATTGCTACAAACATTTTTCGATGATTCTCTGCTTGTAGAGCTTCCTTTGATTTATATTTAATTTTACCTAATTTAGTTACCCCGTCTACTAGCATAGCGACCTCATGATTAAATGCTTCTTCAATTGCTTCAAGAGTGACATCCGTATCCTCTACTACATCATGAAGAAAGCCTCCGGCAATTGTTTCTGGATCCATTTCAAGTTCCGTTAATATCCCTGCCACTTGAACTGGATGGATAATATAAGGCTCACCAGATTTCCGAAACTGATCGGCATGCGCCTGTTCAGCAAATTCATATGCCCGGCGAATAAAATCAGTATCTCCTGATGTTAAATACTGACCAGCCATTTCCAAAATGTCATCAATTGTCATAATATCGCTTTTTGCCATTCAAATCACCTTTATTCGCTGTCTCAAGTTTCAAATTATACCTTAAATTGATATTATTATTAAATATATCAATTATATGCTTTTCCTTTGTATGTGTCCATCGTTAAAATTTGTAAAGTTTTATATATGTAATTCCGTCTAAAATAAGTATGTATTAATACATAAATAGGCCTAACGATCTATATCATCGTCAGACCTATCTCCTGCTTAATAACTCATAAGTGTCAGGACGTCATAACCTTGCAATTTCTCTAATCCATCTAAATAGCTTAATTCAATGATGAAAGCACAACCTACTACAATTCCACCTAGTTCTTCAACTAGCTTAATTGTCGCTTCAATTGTGCCACCTGTAGCAAGTAAATCATCTGTAATCAACACACGCTGTCCAGGTTTTATAGCATCCTTGTGGATGGTTAAAATATTAGATCCATATTCTAAACCGTAGTTCACCTTCACAACTTCGCGAGGAAGCTTACCTTCCTTTCTAACTGGTGCAAATCCTACCCCGAGTGCATAAGAAACAGGGCAGCCAATAATAAATCCTCTTGCTTCTGGACCAACTACTATATCTATTTCTTTTTCTTTTGCATATTCAACGATCTCATCAACTGCTGAACGAAAAGCATCACCATCTGCCATCAAAGGCGTTATATCTTTGAATTTTATTCCTTCCTTTGGCCAATCTTCTACAATTTTTACATGCTTTTTATAATCCATAACTAAGTTCCTCCTTGGGACGTCCCAAATAATCCATACATTCTTCCGTAAACCACTTTCTCAATTCCTCATAACTAGAATAATAAAGTATCTTCTCAATCTCAGCCTGCTGTAATCGATCTTGATAAATCATTGAAGATTGTAAGTCTTGTTTTAATGGCTTTGCTTGTAGCCTCAGCATACCATTATCAATTAAGGCAAATTCCAATTCATGGAACACATTTAGCATAAACAAAACTTTATCTTTATTCCAACCTCTAGATTGCATGATACCTGAAATTGCTTGTTTTAAATCGATTTCCCTCTGTTTCATGAGAAGTGCATAGAGCCATTTAAATTCTTCTCTTGTTGGAAATGCTCGCAAATACGTACTATCCTCCACATAATAACACACATGAATATTAGTAGGCTTTGTCATTTGAATTAACTGTTTTAACGCAGTAAGTTCATTTGGTAAATCATAAATAAACAACGTCTCTACTTCTTGCAGTTGCTCTAAATTACATTGATAGGTTATTTGTGGAATAGCATCATCGAATGATTGCTGATTACCATTACGTACGATAAGAAAATCATCTTCAAATTCCATAAAATTTAACTTATTGACATTTCTTTTACCTCGATGATCAAACAATTGCCATTCCGCTATGCTTAAATCTTGAATCATCATTTGAGGTTTACGAACTCCATTCCACTCATTTATACCTAACTCTCCTACTACATTTATTTCAGTATGAGGTGTTAAATAATCATAAAGTTCTCCCATGCCAAAGCCAATACCGTCTAATACTGTATTCTCTTCCTTAAATTGTAGCTTTAGATGATTTTTCATACTACCAATTTGCCTTGCTTGAGTAGGAAGATTTTTAATATGAAAAACAGGTTTTGGATTATCCATACCAAAAGGAGCTAATTGATTAATTTCATGAATCAGCTCTTCTGAAATTTCTGGAATCGTAATGGTCTGACTTACATGAATGACTTGCTTAAAATCTTCTTCCGTTAACTTACTCTGTATTAGTTCATCTAATGCAGATTGTACTGCAGAAAGCTGGTCAAGCTGAATGGTCATTCCGGCAGCCTGTGAATGACCACCAAAACTGGAAAACAACTGCTTTATCGTCATACAATTTTGAAACAAATCAAACGCAGGTATACTTCTTGCAGACCCCTTAGCTACACCACTGTCTGGTTTTATAGCCAGAACAATAGCTGGCCTATCAAATTTCCGAACTAATTTGGATGCAACAATACCTAATACACCCTCATTCCAGCCTTCTTTAGCAACAATGATAACTCCTTGATTATCAGTGTTATCTACCATTTGCTCTGCTTCTTTTACAATACGACTGACAATTTGTTGTCTTTCTTGGTTAATAGCATTTATTTCCTCAGCCATTTCCTGTGCTAGTTGTTTATTTTCTGTCATTAGCAAATGTACAGCCATATCCGCGTCCTGAAGTCGCCCAACAGCATTAATTCTAGGACCTATTAAAAAACCTACATCTTCCTCAGTTACTTCGCCTTCTATTTTGCATACAGCCTTTAATGCTTTCAACCCATAGTTATCCGTAGCTGTTAATGCTTTTAACCCGTAATAAGCAAGAATTCGATTTTCATTCACCAATGGAACTAGATCTGCAATGGTACCAATTGCCGCAAAAGCTAATAAATGGTTTGGAAAATAGCCTAGTAAGCTTTCTGCAAACTTAAACGCGACCCCTACTCCCGCTAACTCTTGAAATTTATAATCAGGTGAACACTTTGGATGTATAATCGCATAGCAATCTGGCAGTTCTTCTTGAATCTCATGATGGTCTGTAATGATCAAGTCGATGCCAAGTTCTTTTGCTATTTTTGCTTCATGAATCGCAGCAATGCCAGTATCAACTGTTATAATTAATCGGTAGCCTTCTTCAAAAGCCTGACGAAATGCTTGTTCATTCGGTCCATAACCCTCTGTGAAACGATTGGGAATATAAAAGTCACATGTAGCTCCTAATTCCTGCAACGCTTTTAATAGGACTGTCGTTGAACTGACACCATCAGCATCATAGTCACCAAAAACTAGAATCTTATCTTGTTGTTCAATTGCTTGATGAACACGACGTGTTGCCTTATCCATAGATAAGAGTCCATCTGGATTATGTAAATCGGATAAATCAGGTGCAAGAAATTTAGAGGCAGCATCTTCGGTTGTTATTCCTCTTTGTAGTAAAAGCTCTTGAATAACAGGGGATAAGTGATGTAAATTGTCCATCCAATGTATGGCATCATCCTCTATATTTGTAAAATTCCATTTTGCTTTACTTTTTAACATTTTTTCACCCCTGACTAATCTATTATACATAAATAAAGTCAGGGGTAGCAACTAGAAATACAATATTTCATTATCCTTTACTATCTTCTTGCTCACCGCTTGATTGCATCGCTTTTGAATCAATATTAGTAGAGACACCAGCGTCTTCAAGTTTGTTTACTAATTCTTTATTTTTGGCTTTGATTTGTTTCATTTCACGTTGCAACCGAAAAATTTTTAATGTACCAGCAGCTGCTGTAATAATAACTCCCATTAAAACAGAAAACAAAATAATTAAAATAAGCGGCGATTCTCCAGTCCAAAATAAATAATTAACTTCAACAGATTCCACATTTGTGACTGCAAAAACCGCAACAATAATAGTAAATAAAATAGCAAAAATCACATATGTTTGACCCTTCATTTAATCCCTCCTATCATTTCCCTTTATACAACCGTTTCCCATTTATTTCAAGGATGAAACAATTCTATGATGGATTATCTACATGGAATGCGTTTAGATTTCCCTTATATAACACCCTTTATGCTAGTTTATATTACGAACAGAAGCTCCCAATTAGAAACATAAAGGAGATTTTTCTGTTACAACTCTACAAGTTTAATTCTCACACAGGCAGAGCCTGTGGTTTAAAAAACATCAATTAAAAAACCTCTGTTACGCTGTTCGTAACAGAGGTTATCAATAGTTATACCTGAGGTCCTTCAACACGTTTTTTCTTCGTAAAGTCTACAGGCTTTTTCTTAATCATTTTCCCGCGCCACACTAACCATAATTGGGCAGCTAAGAATAGTGAAGAATACGTTCCAGCTATTAACCCTACTGCAAGCGCAATGGCAAATCCACCAATGGATTGAGCACCAAGGAATAAAAATGCTAATACCGCAATTAATGTCGTTATAGAAGTATTAATACTTCGGACAAATGTTTGCACCAAGCTTCTGTTCACAATCACAGCAAGCTCTTTGAACGACTTGACTTTTTTCTTCTTACGGAGATTTTCCCTAATTCTATCAAAAGTAACAATCGTATCGTTAATGGAATAACCAACAATTGTTAAAATAGCAGCCACTATGGTTACATCAAATTCTATTTGCGTAATACTAAAAATCGCCACGGTAAAGAAGGCATCGTGTAGCAAGGCAATGATTGCTGTGATAGCAAAAAAGAATTCAAAGCGAATCGTGACATAGATGATCATAATTACAGAAGCAATCGCTACTGCATATGCAGCGTTTTTGACTAGCTCCTGACCTACAATCGGTGATACTACACTTACACTTGGTTCAATATTATATTGATCGATATAATAATCCTTTATTTCGGCAATTTTATCCTCTGAAAGAACTTTATCAAATCTCGCTACTGCTATCTCTCCATTTTCACCAGAAGATACGATCGATTTTGCTTCTATTCCTAATTCTTCAAAGCCTTTTTGAACATCTTCTTTAGCAATTGTTTCTTCCGCTAATAATTCGATTCTAGATCCACTTGTAAAATCAATTCCTGGATTTAGTTTAAATAAGAACAATGAAGCAATTCCGATAACCACCATAAAAATGGATATTATAAAGAATTTCTTACGATGCTGCACAACATTAATTTGACGGTTAAACATCTTCGGTTCTTCTGTATTTTTAACAGCAATATCTTTAATATCTTCTCTTTTAACCGCAAACCAACCTGGGCGATTTTTGAAAAGTTTCGTTTTTACCCAAAGACTAAGTAACAATCGTGTCCCAAAGACTGCTGTTAGAAAGCTAACAAGAATGCTAACAATTAACATAGTAGCAAACCCTTTTACAGAGCTTGTCCCAAAGATAAATAATACAGAAGCTGCTAATAACGTCGTAATATTGGCATCCAAAATCGTCGATAATGAATTCTTTGTTCCGGCTTTAAAAGAGGCCATAATGGACTTACCAGCACGTAATTCTTCCTTAATCCGCTCAAAAGTAATGACGTTGGCATCTACAGCCATACCCACACCGAGTATGAGCGCAGCTATACCTGGTAAGGTCAATACACCATGCATTAATTCAAAAACTACTAAAATTAGATAAATGTAAATACTTAGGTTAATTACTGCAATGAAACCTGGAAAACGATAAACAGCAATCATAAACAGAAATATTATTCCTACACCAACAAAGCCTGCAAATACAGTTTTATCTAATGCTTGTTCACCAAACTGCGCACCGACTGATGTGGAATATATTTCTGACATATGTACTGGTAGTGAACCAGAATTTATAATATCTGCTAGCTGTTTAGCAGATTCAACGGTAAAATTACCACTTATCATAACATTGGTCGTATTTAATATTTTGCTTACTCGTGGTGCGGAAACAAACTTAGGATCCTCTTTAGAATACTCTGCTGCATATGAATCGCCTTCCTTATAATCCATCCAAATTACAAGAAGGTTATCATCATATGGCGTATCCGGATTTTCCATATCCTTTATTTGACTTGTAACATCACCAAATTTTTTCGCATCCTTAAGCTGTAATGAAACAATCGGTTGATTACTATTAGGATCAAAATCCTGTTTTGCTGATCCTTCTTTAACATCTGTTCCATCTAATAATTCCTTATCGTTTACATCGCGAAACGATAATTGTGCTGTTGTTGATAAAAGATCACGTGCTTCTGACTGGTCCTCTACGCCAGCTAATTGAACACGTATTCTATCCTCGCCCTCAATATCAATACTAGCCTCACTAATACCTAATCGATTCACACGGTCGTTCAACATCTCTACGGTCGATTCCAATAACCTTCTATCAACCTGTTGATCTTTATCTACCGGTTCAACCTCATATAGAACCTCAAATCCACCTTGTAAATCTAATCCCAATTTAATATCCTTTGTAATTCCTGTAACCGTTGATCCAATCAAACCTGCAAATACAAGCACGATTAGAAAAAAGGCAACAATTCTGCCTCTACTTTTCATTAATAATTGTCCTCCCTTTTATCCCGCATCTTATAAACAGAACTGCTTCCCTTACTTCATTTTCCTCTTGGTAGGAATCATTTATTTCAGTCATCGGCTGAAAACAAATTACGTCTGTTTTTCTATACTGCAACATGCAGGTTACCAAGACGTTCTTCTTAACATAGAATGTCCGCCTTTATCTGATATCGAATCATTAAACTGCGTGTAAAGTGTATTCTTTATTGAGTTACAATTTATGTATTTTCTCATTATTCGCTAGGTCATTTGTGACGGCTGCTATCGATGCCATTAAATCGTCACTCTGGTAGGCAGAAATTGTCAGATAACTTATATACGTAGCAGTTGTTAAATGAAAAATATCCTGCACTACTTCATATATACGCTTTTCTGGATCTCCCTTCCATACTTTTTGTACAAGACAAGCCCAAACATCCTCTATCGATGCTCGTTCATATCCCATTAAGTGAAATTCCTTTGCCTTACTCTCTAATGCTGGTATAACCATTGCTTTCCATTCTGATACAGTTTGTACAATTTCCAAAACAATCCCTCCTTATTCGGAGTAGTAAAAATTGAGCAACTTGTCATGCTTGGCCCATTTAGTAGCATATATATCATTGTATATGAAATTTTATTTTTTGAGAAGGCAGGTCGACAGAATGACCAAACAAACATTTTTACAAGGTACGCTCATTTTGATACTAGCTGGCATGATTACTCGTTTTCTAGGCTTTATTAATCGAATTGTTGTAGCACGACTTATGGGAGAAGAAGGCGTTGGTCTCTATATGATGGCTCTCCCAACCTTTTTTCTTGTCATTACACTTACACAGCTTGGATTGCCTGTTGCAATATCAAAAAGAATTGCAGAAGCAGAAGCTCGTGGTGATCACGCCAAAATTAAAAAAATTCTAATTGTATCTCTCGTTGTAACAGGGATTTCAAGCATTATTTTTACCACGGCAATGATTGTAGCAACGCCTTTTATAGCATCCACTTTGTTAACAGATGAACGTACACTTTATCCATTATTAGCGATTAGTCCTATTATACCGATCATTGCCATTTCCTCAGTTCTCAGAGGATATTTCCAAGGAAAACAGAACATGAAGCCACAAAGCTATGCCCAAGTGATTGAACAAATTGTTCGAATTGCTTGTGTTGCCTTATTTGTAAAATTACTTCTCCCTTACGGATTAGAATACGCAGCAGCAGGTGCCATGTTTAGTATTATTCTTGGAGAATTTGTTTCCTTGCTTTATATGGTCAAAATGTTTAATTTAAAAAAGCGTATAAAAATCCGTACTCGATTTTTCACGTATTTAACTTCTAGTAAAAATACATTAAAAGAGTTATTTTCTATTGCACTACCTAGTACTGGTAGTCGACTCATTGCTTCTTTCTCGAATTTTCTTGAACCAATATTAGTAGCGCAAAGCTTAGCGATCGCTGGAATATCAAGTACATTAGCTACTAGACAGTATGGAGAATTAACTGGTTATGTACTTCCATTATTGTTTCTCCCTACCTTCATAACGCATTCCCTGTCAGTTGCGTTAGTACCATCGATTTCCGAGGCAGAGGCAACAAATAATCATACGCTAATCCATTATCGTATCCATCAATCCATCCGTTTATCATTTGCTTCAGGCGCAATTGCAACCATTGTACTATCACTTTTTTCTGTTCCTATTTTAACATATATGTACGGAAGTGGGGATGCAAGCAGATTCGTTCTACTAATGGCGCCATTTTTTATTTTACTTTATATACAAGCTCCTTTACAAGCAGCACTACAAGCTTTAGATTTAGCAAGACCAGCCATGTGGAACAGTTTTATCGGAAATGCTTGTAAATTCATTGCTTTATTCTTTCTGGCTTCCAATCCCAGCTTCGGTATTATGGGTGTAGCTATTGCAATCGCACTAAGTGTCGTGCTTATCACACTTTTACATCTCGGTTCATTATATAAAGCAATAGGTTTTGGCATACCATGGAAGGATATTGTAAAAATGATTGCTCTCTTAGCAATGACGTGGGGAGTAGGGCAAATTATAAAAAGTATTTATGAAAATATAAATCCAGGCATTATCATATTTATTTCATTATTGTTGTTACTAACAGGTATATACGTATTATTTCTGTTTCTATTAAGATTTATAACAAAAGAGGAGCTAAAGCAGATTCCATTCATACAAAAATGGATATAATCTTGAGGATAGGACATCAATTTCTCGTCTGAAAAGAAGATAAATAACAGTAAAAAAACTGAGCAAAATTCGCTCAGTCCTTATCACTACATGCTCAGATCTACGCTTCCTATAGTAGCTATTATGGAATAATAGCTACTGCTTGCTTGACCACCACTCC
>NZ_BAAACY010000086.1:0-3327 GCF_039521925.1 Virgibacillus salarius
AGCTGAAGGACAAACCCCACGGAAAGGGAAGTGGGCAGCCGGAGTGGTGGTCAAGCAATAGCTATTATTCCATAATAGCTACTAGAGGAAGCGTAAATCTGAGCATGTAGTGATAAGGACTGAGCGAATTTTGCTCAGTTTTTTGGGTTGTTAGCCAACATACTTTCGAAAAGGAAGCTGTATTTTATAAGGAGAAGAAAGCTTTATAATATCGAATAAATTTAAATATCCACAGAAAATAAAAGTTATGCACATTTTGTTGATAAAAAAATGAACAAAAATCAATATATGGTATAGATAAACAATTTGATCACAAAATAACTGCGAACATTTGTGCATATGTGGATAACTTTGTGGGTAATCACCGTTTTTCAACAGGAAACTGCCAAGTTATACACTATTTATCAACAGTTGAACATGAACTGGCAGTAAGCCCCCACCTCGAGCAATAACGTGAACCCAAAATTAGTAAGTGTGGAATCGACTGCCAGTAAATGTCCGACTGATCTAATCATCCATGGGGATAAACAAAACCCCCACGGATTGGAGTTTACTTATTTCTATCCCAAATTGTTAGCAATAAAATGAACATGACAATATCAAGACGTGCTTCGAATAAGAAAGCAAGTAGATTTTGATTTAATAGTATTGGTAATTTGGTTAGATAGATTGCTCCAAACATGATAAGAATCAATGGAGGGACAGCGATTTTTACATACATTTTACCAGCAATAAGTATTCCACAAACAATTTCAACGAGAGCAATTAGGAAAAGTGTTGTTTCTGGAAAGGGTATTCCTAACTGTGTAAATATCCCTTTGAAATCATGCACGATTAACTTCATCATCCCAGAAGTTATAAATACAAAACCAATCGAATAGCATACCCATTGATATAATGGCAACTTCAATGTACCTTTCACAAAATACCTCCCTTTTTTGTTGTTCGTTTAAACCTGCATGAATAGGCAGTAGGGATCCACCATAAGTTTTCGCAGAAATCGCATAGTGTAACTAGACATTTCACTATCCGTAAATGTCCAAACGGTGTGAACAGAAAAACATATTTTTGTGGATATATAAACCAACTTGCTTTGCACTATCGATGGATCGAAGCATAGCAGAAGTCTTAGGGTCAATAGAACTAGGCTAACCACCAGTGAGGCATGTAGGAGAACGCAACCGATGGAAGCTTCCCTTTATATATATGCAGAGAGGTAGACAACCTTGCCAAGCTTTTTAAAATCTTAGGTTGGCTATCTTGCCAAGCCCCATCATTAGCCTTATAATTTCTTTTAGAATGCAGAAAGGAAGTGTACTTGGAAATGATACGCCGTTTTTTCTCCTATTATAAGCCACATAAGCGTTTATTTATCATAGATTTTACCTCTGCAGTAATTGTTGCTATTCTGGAGCTTGCCTTCCCAGTTGCTGTGCAAAGCTTTATTGATAAATTACTACCTGAAAATGATTGGGATATCATTGTGCTGGTAAGTATTTTATTGTTATTGGTTTATCTGATCAGTACTGCTTTACAATATGTCGTAACGTATTTAGGACATAAATTAGGAATAAATATTGAGACAGATATGCGTCAAGAGTTGTTTCATCATGTTCAACGACAATCGTTTCGTTTCTTTGATAATACGAAAACAGGTCATATCATGAGTCGTATCACCAATGATTTGTTTGATATTGGTGAGCTTGCTCACCATGGTCCAGAGGATTTCTTTATATCCATTATGACGTTTATCGGAGCATTCATTATTATGTTTACGATTAATGTTAAACTAGCAATTGTTATTCTTTTCGCCGTGCCTATTTTAATTTTCCTTATTGCTTATAGCAATATAAAAATGAATAAAGCTTGGAAGAAAATGTATGAGGATATTGCCGGTGTTAACGCAAGAGTGGAGGACGCAGTGTCTGGAGTTCGGGTTGTCCAGTCATTCACGAATGAAACACATGAGATGGATCGCTTTACTAAGGACAATTATAGCTTCCGTAAAGCAAAAGTTGGTGCTTATAAAGTAATGGCAATTGTACATTCAAATATCTATATGCTTATGCGCCTAATAACGCTGGTTGTATTAGTAGTAGGGGCATGGCTCACTTATCAGGAGGAGCTACTTATTGGTGAATTGGTAAGCTTTGTATTATTTGTAAATGTATTATTTACACCGATTCAAAAAATAACTGCTCTGCTGGAGTTATACCCTAAAGGAATGGCAGGATTTAAACGATTTGTTGATCTATTAGAAATGGAACCAGATGTGCAAAATAAAGACGATGCAACAGTAGTAGATCATCTAAAGGGAAATATCTCATTTGAACATGTTACGTTTGCTTACGAAAAAACACAAAAACCTGTATTAGATAAGCTTAGCTTTGGAATTAATGCAGGAGAGACGATTGCCTTTGTCGGACCATCGGGAGCAGGTAAGACAACCATTTGCTCGCTAATTCCACGTTTTTATGATGTGGACGGCGGGAGCGTGACAATTGATGGCATGGATATTCGCGATATGACGAAAGAATCACTTCGCCAGCAAATAGGTATTGTACAACAGGATGTATTTCTGTTTACTGGTACGTTGCGTGAGAATATAGCTTATGGAAAATTAGATGCGACGGATGAGGAAATTGAGCTAGCCGCACGTCGTGCTCATATGGAAGAATTTATTAAGGAGCTTCCAGATGGATATGAAACGCAGGTTGGTGAGCGTGGATTGAAGCTGTCGGGGGGACAAAAGCAACGGATTGCTATTGCGCGTATGTTCTTAAAGAATCCACCAATTCTTATTTTAGACGAAGCAACCTCAGCGCTCGATACCGAGACCGAAACAATTATTCAAAAGGCTCTAACAGAGCTTTCCAAGAATCGTACAACGCTCGTGATTGCCCATCGTCTTGCTACAATCAAAAATGCAGATCGGATAATGGTGGTAACAAAGGAGGGCATTGAAGAAGAGGGGAGTCATGAAGATTTACTTAAGCGAGATGGTATTTTTGCTCACTTGCATCGTGTACAAATGCGCTAATAAAATAGTTTTTACTAGAAAACGTCAATACTGCTAAGATTACTTCACTAGTCTAGGCTAGTAGAGGAGCGCTCTGCACCTCTACTAGCTTTTTTAATAAGTTAAGAAAGTATAAAATCAGTGCAATGACTGCGTTAAGCCAAGTAGTTATTTTGAAATGGTTGATGTATATTGGCAATGCTCCGACGAATTACTTCGCTTTCGGCGGGCACGGCTTCAACTAACTTTGCAAAGAAGAACACGTTGCAAAGTGGATTTTCGGCTCGCGCTAATCCCGCAGGAGTCTA
>NZ_BAAACY010000087.1:0-14474 GCF_039521925.1 Virgibacillus salarius
AGTCATATCGAAAAATAGGATCACGTTTTAAACGCCTAATCAGGTCTTTGATTGTTACAATTCGCTCCACACGAGCGATTAATGAGTAGATCATGGCACCGTAATTCAGTTCTCTTGGGGCACCAACTTTATTAGGTTTATCAAATAAATTCAAGATAGGATCCAAATTGATTGTTGAAAAAACAGCTTCAAAATGATGGGTAGGTTCCATCTCATATAATTCGTGTATGTCAAACAAGCTTTGTTGTCGTATAATAGACATAGGGGCATCTCACCTCTCTGTTTATGTTTGTGTGGTAACTAACATTATACAGGGTTTGGGGAGGTGCTCTAATTTTTATGTCTTTAAAGTCTTGAGCCCCAAGGGCTCTATATTATGAAATTAACTCATCTACTTAATATTAACTTTAATAGGTGTTGAGATGTTATCTGGATAGTCAGCTTCATTTTGCTGTGTTATATATACTAGATTATTTTTAGGAAGATATATAATACTTTGTGTAAATATTATAAATAACATTAGGGAAAATATATACTTATTAATTAAATTCATGATTAAACTCCTTCCCAATTTCTAAAGCTAATTTATAGTAGTAGACTGCTTTTTTATAAAATCCTTTACTCTCAAAAATAGTAGCAGCCATTTTTAAATAAAATTTGTAGTCATCACGATCTCCATTTTTATTAAAAAATGGGATCGCTTTTTTTAATAAAAATGTAAGATTGTCTTCACTATAGAATCCGTTTTCACTGTTGATAATCAATGTTTTAAACTTTATTATATATTCTTCATTTCTTGATTTAATTGCCATATCATAAGCCATTTTAATATCTTTAGTAATTTCCATACCTAAATGTTTATAGCGTATTAAGTATAGTAAATATATAGTGTTTATAGAACTATAGTTTTTTCCTTTAATATTTAAACATCTATTCAAATAACTCACCGCTGTATTCCAATTTTTCTCTTTATACTCTAGGTAACCAAGATTATGAAGTATCCTTGCTTCATTTTTTTTATCACCCTGATTAAGTACTTCTTTTAATGAAATATTAAGGTATTCTTTAGCTAAAGTCATTTCTTTTACAAGCATATAATTGATTCCAAGTAATATATGGCAATTCATTATTTTTATTAGATCTAATTGTTCAATATATATTGCTTTTGCTTTATTTAACATTTCTATAGATCTGCAATAACATTCCATTTTACTCGATGCAATTGCAAAGAAATAGTAGAAGTCACCATCAGGTTGATACTGTTCCACATTTTTTACAGCTAATTCGAATAGTTCCATGCTTGCCGGTATCTTATTTTGCTTTAATAGAAGAATTGCCTTGTTTTTATAATAATGATAAGAATGTTTAGTTATAATAATGCCTAAGTTGTTTTCTATTTCTATTAATAATTTATTTGCCTTATATAAGTCCTTTCTTAATATGGTTAAATCAAGCAACTGATTGAGTAAAAATATGTTTTTTTGATCTTGGTTAAGAGCAAAATACTGATCAATGATTTGTTTATAGGAAATAATGGCTGATTCGGAGTTCTTATTAGTAATAGCATTAAAGTAAGTAATTAATAATTCATCTATGTATGGGTCTTTGCTTTTTTCTAATTTTTCATAAGGTATCTTTAGTTTTTTGCAAAGTAGTAATAGAATTTCTTTACTTGCAGTAATGCTATTATTTTCAACCTTACTAAGGTATGGAATAGAACATATGCCTAGACATACTTCTTCTTGAGTTAGATTAAGTCGCTTACGTTTATTTTTTATATATAGTCCTATACTCATATTACTATCCCCTTCAAATTGATCAGGTATAATGGCTTATATACATATTCTATAATGGTAGCCTAAATTCCTTCTTAATTGGAATAAAAATTTTAATATTACGAAGCAAGATAGAACCTCTTGATAAATAGATGGGTGTTTTATAAGCTAAAGTCTTTCGATCCCCGAGTCTTTTTTTTATGGCAAGCTTTTTTACTATCGGTTTTAGGTAGGTTGGAAGTAGAAAAATCGCAAAATTAATCAAAACATACGGATTCCTTTTTGATATTTTAATAAAGAAAGGAGGAACATGCTATCAAATATGAGGATGTCATTAATCAAACGATTACCTATATTGAAGAACATTTGCATGAATTGTTAACAATGGAAGATATTGCGGATTGGGCAGGCTTTTCTAAATATCATTTTCATCGAATTTTTCAAACAACTGTTGGTATGACGATAACGGAATATATTCGAATGCGAAGATTAGCAAATGCATCAGTGGATCTGTTATACACAGACGAACGGATTCTAGATATCGCACTTTATTATCATTTTGAATCACAGGAGGCTTTTTCTAGGGTCTTTAAAAAGGCTTATCATTTGCCTCCTGGGAAGTATCGAAAATTAATGTCGGATGTACTGAAAAATAAGGAGGAATCTTATATGGATAATCAAGTGAAAGGTTGGTTTTTAAGTGGGTCGGACCCGTTTAATTATGAGATGGGAATGGATCGGGAGGTCGTACATTGTGGAAAATCATCAGGCTATTTAAAAGCTAAAACGGTGATTGATTCTTCAAACTTTGCTACGATGATGCAGCAATTCAAAGCAGATAAATTTATCGGAAAACGAATGAGACTATCTTGTTTTTTAAAAACAAAAGATATAGACACTTTTTCTGGTATGTGGATGAGAGTAGATAATGCTTTTGATGATGTTTTACAGTTTGATAATATGAGTAATCGCCCTATCAAAGGGACTACGCAATGGAACCGATATACGATTGTTTTGGATGTTCCTTCTGAAAGCTCGGTCATATCATTTGGAGTTATATTAACGGGTCAAGGCATTATATGGGCAGACCAATTTCGTTTTGAAGAAGTGGATAAAAATGTGGCAACAACTAATTTGGAAATACAAACAGAATTATTGGATGAGCCAGTAAACCTATCATTTGAGGAGGAAATTAGTTAAAGCGGATGTTTTTTCTAATCGAATTCTTGGGTTCTAAACTTGACAAAAATGTGTATCAATTATAAACTATTGGAAATTTCATAAAAGGAAACACGATGATAGGGAGTATTAAGGATTATTATTGTTAAGAGAGCTGCCGGTTGGTGTAAGGTAGTCAATATAACCCCAACTCGCCCTGGAGTGGTAAGGCTGATATGTAGGTCTTAACGGTTAACTCAGTAATTGGTTAATGAAGTGGATTTGTTTTGTAAATGAATCAAAAAGAGTGGTACCACGAAAGTAAAGCCTGTCGTCTCTTATGGGATGATGGGCTTTTTTATATGATAAGGAGGGAGTACAATTGAAAATACAATATCCAACTCCCCTACAAAAAGGGGATAAAATTGCTGTTACTGCTATTTCAAGTGGTGTAGAAAGACCGTTACATATTTTATTAGAGGAAGCAAAAAGTAATATGGAATCCCTTGGGTATCAAGTGGAATTGGCAGAAACCGTATGGACTGAAGAAAAAGCAAGAAGTGCAACAAAAGAAAAAAGAGCAAAAGAATTTATGGATCTCTATATGGACCCGACAGTTAAAGCAATTATTCCACCGTGGGGTGGACAATTTTCATTAGAAATTTTTCCATTGTTAGATTGGGAGAAAATCAAGAAGATGCCTCCAAAGTGGATACTAGGATATTCCGATATTAGTACAATGAACTTTGTGTATACAACAATTACTGGCAATGCATCAGCCCATGGAATAAATTTTGTGGAGATGTCTGCACCAACTTTAGATGAAACAAGTAGTGGTTGGGAGCGTGTATTAACAGCTAATCAGAAAGAAATTGTTACACAGCAATCATCTTCTAAATTTCAGTCTTCATGGGAGAAGGTGTTTAAAAACCCGGCAACTGGCTTCTATTTGGATAGCCAAACGGAATGGAAAAGTCTCAATACGAAGGAAACTTTCTCTGGAAGATTGTTAGGTGGTGTCATTAATACACTTCAAAAGGTACACCATTTGATCAAGTGGAAAATTACCTAGATACGTATACAGAAAATGAAGGGACGATTTGGTATCTTGAAAGTGTTGATATGAGTGCAGCTGAGATTTATCGTGCTTTGTGGCAAATGAAAGCGAATGGATGGTTTAAAAATACAAATGGTGTCCTAATCGGTAGATTAAGTGGATATACTCCTACAAAGGATTATCAACTAAAGGATGTATTGATCGATATTTTCTCTAAGGAGAATATCTCATTTATTTACGATGTAGATACAGGTCACTTACCTCCACAACTCACCTTAGTCAATGGTGCTTTGGCACAGGTATTCTATGAAAAAGGTGCTGGGAAAATAGATATACATTTTAAATAAAAATAAACTGGAAGCGATGACGGTAAGAGAAATGAAGGAAGGAGGAGGGAATGGGGATGAAGAGCTTATCGAGGTTCTGGCTACCTTGGGTGCTAGGTGTAATCGTAGCAGTAGTTGCAATAAGCTTGTGGAATAAAAAAGAGATAGATTGGGATCATATTATGACAATGAGTATCGCTGGATTAATTGGTATGTTGATTGCAACAGGAATAAAGATGGCTATAAAAATGGCTAATAGCAAATCTAGTGAATAGTTGTTTGCAGGCTATATTGGAATGCAAAAAGTTGTACACTATAGTTAGTAAAGAAAATGGTGCTTTTAAAGTAAAATGATTAAGATTTTGACTATCGCCAATGGTATAGCCTATTTATTAAGCTATATTGGTGATAATCATGCGGTCCTTTAAGAGGGATCGCTTTTTTATGTAACTAATCGGCTTAGGTTGACTTCTTTTAAATTACAATGTAATATATAAATTGCAAAAGTAATATATAATTTACATTGCGTAGGTGAATGTATGAAAAACAATGTGAAAATAGCAAGAATAAAATTATCGATGACGCAAGCACAATTAGCCAAAAAAGTAGGCGTAACAAGGCAGACAATAGGACTAATCGAGAAGGGAGTATATAATCCGAGTCTCCAACTTTGCATTGCCATAGCAAAAGAACTTCATAAAACGTTAGATGAATTATTCTGGGAGGTGGAAATGTAATGAAGTCATGGCTATCGTTTTTATTACCAAATGACGAATATAAAGAAAAAAAGATTCTTTACTTTTTATCAGAAGGATCCATTGTTCTACTGATAGCGTTATTTAGTATATTTATCAGTAGTCGGTACGTATTCAATTTTCAGCTCGATATAGAATTTGCTTTGTTTGCTTCTATATTCATTTTTTTAGGATATGTTCTATTAAGGTATATTATATCTGGTATGGAATATACAGATGTTGCTACAGAACATGCCTACAAGAAAGAGCTAACGCATATTTTTAGCAGGACATGTAGTTTTGGGATTATTTATATGTTGCTCTATTTCATTTTTGTCGGTATCCCAAGTAAGCAAAATGAATGGGGAGAGCTTTTGGGATTACTTTTAAGTATTTGCCTCATTTGGTTTATTATAAGTTTTATTTCCTTAAAGATCTCCTATAAAAAGAATAAAGAATTGTTATAATTCATTTTACAGACTAAAAAAGAGCGAGCAGCCTACCAGTACAAAAAAGCTTGTAGAAAACATAGGGGTTTATTTACAAGCTGGCGATTCTTCAACAGAGGAATCGTTATTTTTTTGTCTTTACCTTATTATTTGATAGCTGTTATTTTTGTAATCATTTCTCATAAGGTGAAACGTCATCCCCAATATGGGGAAGTGGGGGATCGACTGTCAGTAAATGTCCGATTAGTTCGAAGGCTTTTAGGTCATACCCTTGTGGTACGAACAATCTGTGTGGGATAAAACAAACCCCCACTGTTTGAGGTTTCACTTTAATGAGGGATGTCATTTTTCTCTTTTATATCCAGATTTTAAAATGGGTAACATGCTATTCTATGCCTTTCTATAATTCATTTATAAATGAGAAGAAGGAAATTAGTAATAATCTATCGAATTCTAAATTTTCAGCATAAAAATTTAGAAGAGGAATGTGCTATTGAAAAGATTAGTAATTATTACAGTTGGTAAAACACATAGCGGGAAAACTACATTTGCTAAAGCCCTTGAGCAACAGCTACATCATTCATTGGTGATCGACCAAGATAACCATGCTGAATTCATCAACACCTATTACAAACCCTTACTACCAAAACAAGGGCCCAATGCTATTAAATACACGATCACACAATCAATTGTTAGTTATGCTGTTCAACAAACTAATTTACATCTCATTCTTTGTAACTCAAATCGTTCTCGCAAGGATCGTTTAGAACTGCTTTCGTATTTTCAACGTAACGGTTTTACTAGCATTCTTGTTAATTTTGATATCCCTGATCCTATTCTGCAAGAGCGAGTGATTAAAAGTCAGCGCAGTACAGCTATATTTAGGTTTGTTTCCAATTTTGAAGAAGTGCTTACGCGACAACGCGACAACAAGCGGAAACGGATAAGGAGGATATAAAAGCACCATTGATAGACGAAGCAGATCATTTATTTGTAATCAAAAAAGAGACAGAAGTTCAGTCTGTTATTCAAAGAATAGTAACTTTGGAAGCAAACGTATAACCTATGTATTACCGACTTGGATTGTAGATAATTTAATCAATAATCGAGTTACGGAATCCAATCTAATAAAAACATCGGAGCTGAAAATGATGAAAAGAGAATTAGAAAAAGCGATTCACTTACGTAAAAATGGAAACCATAAAGAATCGAATGAATTGCTCATCAAACTGGTACAGCAATTTCCTGAAAATGCATCGATAAATTATCAATGTGCTTGGAGTTTTGACTTACTAGGAGTAGAAATACAAGCTGTACCTTATTATGAAAAAGCGATTCAATTAGGGTTATCATCAGAGGAGTTGGAAGACGCATTATTGGGGCTAGGGAGTACGTATAGAACATTAGGCGAATATGAAAAGTCAAAAGATACATTTCTAAAGGCTATCGAGTTATTTCCTGATAATCGAGCCATTCAAACGTTCTATTCAATGACGTTATATAATCTAAGTGAACATAGTAAAGCAATGGAGATATTACTAAACTGTCTAGTAGATACGACAACTGACGAAAAGATAGAACGCTACAAAAAAGCAATTAATTTCTATGCTAATCAATTAGATAACATTTGGAAGTAGATTAGAACATGTAGGTTTGGAGTGATTACATGGTAATTAGGACATACGAAGATAATGATGAGAAAGGCTGGTTGCGATGTCGAGTATTATCATTCCTGGATACTGCTTATTTTGATGATGTACGAAGAGAGAAGGAAAATTATGCTCATCCATCTGTTGAACTAGTTGCAGAAGAGGGTAACCAGATTATAGGTATCATGGATATTGAATGTGAGCAGAAACCAAATACAATCTGTTCTAATGAAAATATAATTAGCGGAATGATTTGGCATATTGCAGTTCATCCAGACTTTCAAAGAAAGGGAGTTGCTACAGCACTATTAGACAAAGCCATTAAATATCTTAGAGATATGGGGATTCGTCGAATCGAAGCATGGACACGGGATGATAGATGGGTGAACAGCTGGTATGAATCAAATCATTTTATAAAAAAGGATGCTTATTTTCATGTTTATATAGAGGGGAAAGAGGTAGAAAGCACGCTGAAATCAGAAGTATTACAATTAAGGCCAGTTTCCGCATGCGCCCACTATACAGGTAACAACGAAGAAATCTTGAATAGATTTAACAGAGTCCATGAATGTAGCATGTATGAGCTAATATTAAATCATGAGCAACGCAATAATCATTAATTTTTGGTTCTATAAAGGTCGAAATTCATCAATGCCTATAAAAGTGCCAGTTCAAGACTTATCAAGAGGGATTTTCCTCCTGTTCGTAAAAAGTTATGGAAAGAAATGTTTTGGTCAAGGAGTTTTTGTTTGTTGACGACTGGCGATTCGTCAGCTACCAAAAGTGGCGATTACCCGAGAAACCCCCACTTCAAGCAACCCGTAAGGGTGGTTAGTGGTGGGAGTAGTTCACGCTTGCGAGTCATTATTGTAGGTTGGTGGAAGTGATTTCACCTTATGGGCGTATAAGACTCGTTTAACAATGGTAAAGGTGAGGGAATATTTCAGATGAAACATAAAAAGGAGAAATCAAATGAGGGATATACTATATTTAAACCAATAGGAGTGAAGGTAGAATATCCTATTGTCGATTTAGAGAAAAAACAAGTAACTGGAACTGTATCATCTCATGACAAAATTTATTTAACCGTGCTTGTAGATTTAAAGGCAAATAGAGTCCATGTAAAGGGGAATGTGGAAGGATTAGAAAATAATACGATGGACAACAACGCTTATACAAGCATGATTAAAGCCGAAGCTAGATTTTTTGTTGAGAACCATATTTCTAATCCGAAAGAGTACTATAATCAGTTCAAATAATTGAAATTTCACTTTATCCCGCATATAACTTGCAGTAAGCTCCCACTTCAAGCAATAAAGTGAACCAATATGGATAAGAGGGGGGCAACTGCCAGTAAATGTCG
The DNA here is from genome assembly GCF_039521925.1 of Virgibacillus salarius. Lineage (NCBI taxonomy): Bacteria > Bacillati > Bacillota > Bacilli > Caryophanales > Bacillaceae > Virgibacillus > Virgibacillus salarius. The sequence continues at coordinate 8,512 of NZ_BAAACY010000087.1, forward strand.
AATTGGTTTTAGGACCTTTAGTTCATACCCTTGTGGCACGAACAATCAGTGGGGATAAACCAAACCCTTTAACTGATTGAAGTTTCACTTTATCGGGTTTCTTATTGTTAATGAATTTAAGCTTGAAAATATGCTATGACTAAAACGCACAAAAAGATGACCACGAATTTATGTCGTAATCATCTTTTGAAAGTCTTGGTTTATCTGTATTTGAAAACTGAACGAAAATGGATGTGTGTTTTTCCGTACGTTATAGATCAAGAGTTTTGATCTATTCCATTAATGGCAATGCTGTTAATAATTTGGGCAATTTGCTGAGGTGTTTTATCCATGTCGTTGGCAAGCCAATGTTTAATGACGTGAATACTTCCGCTTATAATAAATGTACTTATGTATTCAGATACAGCCGCATCATTTTCCTGACAATCCATCCACGTAGTAATGAGAAAGCTACGTGCTACTTCCATTACTCTTCGCTCAAAAGAAGTATCCCCATTTTCATTTAATAGGACGTTACAGATATCAGACTTTGAAACGATATACTCCAATAGTCTTTCTGTTGTTTGTAACGACTTCTCGATTTCACTAAAATTATGTTGACTTAAATAGGTGTTCATATCTGCAATGATTTCTTCTTCTATTTGTCTAAGTAAATCAAATTGATCTTTGTAGTGTGTGTAAAAGGTAGAACGGTTAATATCGGCTTGCTCACAAATTTCTTTAACGGTAATTGCTGCGATTTGCTTCGTGCTTAACAAACTAATTAAACTATCCTTCAATACCATGCGTGTATATTTCTTTCGTCGATCTAATTTCGGGTTCATACATTGTTCACACTTTCTTTACATTGATATCCAACATTTCAAAAAAATCTGTTGCTTTTTATACGTATGTTTATAAACTGTTTGTTGTTAATCCAACACGGTGTATATTATAATAATAAAAGATTTGAATTAACGATGCAAGAGAGGATGAACACTGATTGAATGGACAGCGCAGATACTAAGGCATAAAAAATCGGTTGTACTTACATTTGTGATATTGGCAGCTATTTGTGTTGTTGCCCAGTTTGCCGTATCAGTTAACTACAATATGGTAGATTATCTCCCGGAGGATGCACCGTCTACCGTTGCCATGGAAACGATGGATGCAGAATTTGATGGGGCGGTTGCAAATACCCGTGTGATGATGAAAAATGTTAGTATTCAAGAGGCTTTAGCAGTAAAAAAAGATCTAGAAGCCATTGATGGCGTCTCAGAAGTAACGTGGCTGGATGATGTAATCGATATAAAAACACCAGTAGAAATGGCAGACGAAGATACGGTGGAATCCTATTACAAGAACGGGAATGCACTGTTTTCTTTTCATATTGCTGAAGGAAAAGAAGTAGATACGACAGATGCAATCTACCAATTAATTGGTAAAGACAACGCGATGTCTGGTGAGGCACTTGATACAGCAACATCACAGAAAATGACTGGGAAAGAGACGATGTATGCTGCAGCATTGCTAATACCAATTATTATTTTAATTCTTATCCTATCCACAAGATCATGGGCTGAGCCGGTATTCTTTTTAACAGCAATTGGAGTTTCTGTACTTATTAACTTGGGTACCAATGTATTTATTTCTGAAATATCCTTTGTTACACAATCTGTTGCACCAATTTTGCAACTTGCCGTATCGCTCGATTATGCTATATTTCTGCTGCATAGTTTTTCTGATCACCGAAGGGAAGTAAATAGTCCAGAAAAAGCGATGCAACTAGCGATGAAGCAATCTTTCCCTGCAATTGCAGCAAGTGCTTCTACAACGTTCTTTGGATTTATTGCATTGACCTTTATGGATTTCGAAATCGGTGCAGATTTAGGTCTCAATTTAGTAAAAGGTATCTTACTTAGCTTCATTAGTGTAATGGTCTTTTTACCAGCACTAACCGTAATGTTTTATAAATGGATTGACAGAACACAGCATAAACAATTATTGCCGAGCATTCCTAATGTCGGGAAGTCGCTGATAAGACTACGTATTCCAGCGCTAATTATTGTCATGGTTTTGATTATCCCAGCTTTCTTAGGACAAAGTCAGACTAATTTCATGTATGGAGTTGGTGATCAGCCAGAATCGACCCGTGCGGGGAGTGATTCGATAAAAATTGAAGACAGTTTTGGCAAACATACACCAATGGTTCTATTAGTTCCGAAAGGAGATCTTGCCAAAGAGGAAAAGCTGGTAGATGATTTAAATGAATTACATGCTGTAAAAAGTACTGTATCCTATGTTGATTCAGTTAGTGCTGCTATACCACCTGAATATTTAGATGAATCGGTAACAGATCAGTTCTACTCAGAAAACTATAGCCGGATTATCTTAAATTCGACTATTGATGCTGAAGGTGAAGAAACATTTGATTTTATTGATGAAGTAAAAGCAACGGCAGCAGACTATTATGGTGATGATTATCATGTGCTAGGAGAAAGTGTAACTCTGTATGACATGAAGCATATCGTAGAAAAAGATAATACAGTCGTAAACGTACTGACGGTTATGATGATAGCAATTGTCTTACTGGTTACGTTCCGGTCGATTTCACTACCAGTAGTATTATTAGTAACGATTCAGTCGGCTGTATGGATTAATTTATCTATTCCATACTTTACAAATACACCTCTCGTATACGTAGGGTACTTGATTATTAGTACGGTACAGCTTGCGGCAACAGTTGATTACGCTATTTTATTAACGGAAGCATATAAAGAAAACCGCAAGCAAATGACCGCTAAGGATGCCATCCGAAAGACCATTAATGAAAAGATATTTTCCATTGGAGTTTCTGCTTCCATTCTTTCCAGTGTTGGATTCATTTTATGGCTTACGTCAACGAATCCGATCGTATCGTCCATTGGACTATTGCTGGGACGAGGTGCGTTATTAGCATTTGTAATGGTTGTCTTACTCCTTCCGGCATTGTTACTCGTTTTTGACCGAATAATTGAAAAAACCATATGGAAACCAAATTTTTATAAGGGGAAGTGATGAAGTGCGAACAAAAAAAGTAAGTCTTGTGATATGGAGCGCAATTCTTGTATTAGCTTCCTTTCCGCCAGTTACGCTCGCCACTGAAAAGTCAGATAAGGAAGATGCTACTACTCAAAACGATGGAGCGTTCTCTTCCAAGGATGAAGTCATATATGGAAATATGGATGCAAATGGAATGATGCAGGATTTGTATGTAGTGAATACATTTCGTGTAATAGAGCCAGGAAAAATGATAGATCATGGGGATTATACAGCTATCAGGAATTTAAGTAATTTGCACGAAATGGAAAAAAAACAGAATAATACCGTGCATTTTCAAGCAGATGAAGAAGAATTTTATTATCAGGGAAAAATGGAAAACCAGCCATTGCCATGGGATGTTTCTATCACCTATTTGCTGGATGGAAAAGAAATCGAACCAAATGATTTAGCTGGAAAAAGTGGATCTTTGGAAATCCAATTATCGACATCAAAAAATGAAGAGGTAGATCCTGTATTCTTTGAGAATTATATACTACAAATTGCCATTACACTTGATCCGGCAAAAGCGAATAACATCCAAGCTCCAGAGGGAACGGAAGCTAATGCTGGTAAAAATAAGCAAATTACCTTTTCGGTAATGCCTGAACAAGAAGAAGAGGTAATTGTATCAGCAGATGTCACCAATTTTGAAATGCAGCCAATTGAAATAAACGCAGCGCCTTATTCCATGTCTATTGAAAGTCCAGATATCGGTGGCATGACTGGGAAAATGCAGAATTTAGCTGGAGCGATTAGTGAAGTTAATTCAGGTGTTGGTGAGTTAAGTCTTGGAATTGATGAACTCAATCAAGGGGCAAAGGAAATAAGTAATGGTTCAAGTGAATATCGAAGCGGTATCAAAGAGCTAGATCAATCCTCTAGCTTATTAGTTAATGGGTCTTCTTCCATTCAGGATGCAATAAAAAAGATAAATAAATCTGTTCAAGCGAGTACTGGGAATTTAGATCTTAGTCAGCTTCAAGAATTACCAGCAGGGCTCCGTCAAGTTGCTGGAGGCTTGAAAAAAAACGCTCAAGGTATTGACACGTTAAAAGAAAACTATAGCAAAGCATATCATAAGTTGGATGAAGCAATCGCCAATGTTCCTTCCTATAATATTAGTGAAGCACAGATAAACAAGTTATATGAAAGTAATGCAAATAAGGAAGTAGTTAATCAATTAGTAGAGACATATAGAGCAGCAAATGCTGCAAAACAAACATATAATGCAGTTAAAGGCGCATTTGGTAGTGTGACAGATTCACTAAATCAATCTGCTAGCGGCACAAGGGAAATGGCAGCTAATTTAGAAGCGATGGCATCAGAATTAGAGAAGGCTCTTAAAAACATGGATGGAATGGATGCCATGGCTCAGCTTCAAGAAGGATTTTCTTCTCTATCTTCCGAATACCAATCTTTCCATAATGGGCTATTAAGCTATACAGATGGTGTAAGTAAGCTGGCATCTTCGTACGGAAAGCTAGATACTGGTATACAAGAACTGGAAAAAGGAACCGCTGCAACCAGTGATGGTGCAAATGAACTGCATAAAGGCACCAACGAGTTACAGGAGGCGACGAATGATTTACCAGGACAAATTAAACAAGAGACAGATGAGATGATGGAGGAATATGATAACTCCGATTTTGAGCCAAAGTCTTTTGTATCTGACCAAAATAAGAATGTCGAAGTTGTTCAATTTGTCTTGCAAACAGAAAGCATTAAAATTCCAGAACCTGAAACAACCGAGGCACCGGTAAAAGAGGAAAAGGGGATTTGGGAACGATTTTTAGATCTTTTTAGATAAAAGATAATAAGCCTCCTTACTTGGAAAAGTGGGGAGGCTATTGTATCTACTGCTCTGTTCTAACATTTATCTCTCCATTAATGAAATAGTTAAGAAAAAATATACATAAAAATGAAAATGACAGAGGGTTCTGCAATCTAACTGTAGAAATATATAAGAACACTAGATATAGGAGTGTTAAAATGAAAATTGCTGCTCTTTACGATATTCATGGGAATTTACCAGCACTCAATGCAGTGCTGAACGAGCTTAAAGAGGTACAACCTGATTTGATTTTCATTGGAGGAGATATTGTTTCTGGTCCTATGCCAGAAAAAACGTTAGAACGCTTGATTCAGTTGGGTGATAAGGCTCGCTACATTCGTGGGAATGGCGATCGAGAAGTGGTGATGGCCTTTGACGGTGAGTCGCTCGAACATATGTCTGAAAAAGGTAGTGAGAAGCAACAATGGGTCGCCAATCAACTAACTAGCTCCCAACGCGATTTTTTATCTAAAATGCCAACAAAGAAAACGCTTTATATTAAGGGGTTAGGTAATATTTTATTCTGTCATGCTACCCCAACTAGCGATGAAGAGATATTTACACCCCATACATCAAAGGAACGCCTCGAAGCCATTTTTAATGATGTGAACGAACCAATTGTAGTATGTGGACACACACATATACAATTTAAGGCAGAGGTTGGGGATCTATGTATTCTTAACGCGGGAAGTGTAGGAATGCCATTTGCAGATGAACGTGGTGCTTATTGGCTCTTACTCAGTTCTCAGGGATATGAATTTCGACGTACGCCATATGACGAGGAAGCAGCTGCCAAAGAGATAGGTGCTAGTAATGATCCGCAGGCTCAAGCGTTTGTTAACACATATGTTCAGAATGTAATGACAAAGAGTAAGGGAATGGAAATCTTAGAAAGCTTGGTAAAGAAACGCTGATTTTCATGCTTAGTTAAGTATGATCGTCAATGTGGTCGGCATTTCAGTAGATACAAACTGGATCTTATGGTACCTAGCTTTTTTTTAAAAAGTTAAGAAAGTATAAAATCAGTGCAATGACTGCGTTAAGCCAAGTAGTTATTTTGAAATGGTTGATG